>NZ_JAFZKX010000071.1 GCF_017551775.1 Fibrobacter sp.
AAGGCTGCAAAGCCGAAATTCAGTGCAAGTTCTGTTGTGCCTAGCGGTGAACTTTACATTCCTTTGGAAGGCATTCTTGATCCTGCGGCAGAAATCGCCCGTTTGGAAAAGGAAATCGAAAAGGCAAAGGCTTTTGCCGCTTCTATCGAACGCAAGTTGTCGAACGAAAAGTTCGTCAACGGCGCTCCGGAAGCAGTTGTCAATGCGGAAAGGACCAAACTCGCTACTCAGCAGGATATTATTGCTAAGAACGAGAAGGCTCTTGAAGAATTGAAGTAAGTTCACAACTATTTAAATATTAAAAGAGGTGTTCTTAGAGCACCTCTTTTTTTTATTCTAAAGTTTTATTCTTCTTCGTTTTTATTTTTCAATTCTGTAAGGATAGTCCCATCATACGAAAAGAACGCCGGACCTTGAATATATTTCCAATTATAGCCCAACTCTTTCATTAGCTCAAGAGCAAGTTTGCTAAGGGAATATATTGTCCCGTTATAGGAAACATTCCCGCCCTTGACAACGACGCATTTCTTATTCTGATCACGAGTGAAGGAGAGTTCAGCACCTACTGGAATGCCATATTTTTCAAAGTTGAAACGCTTCTTTATGAAATTTTGCGAATGTTTGCTGACAACACGTTTACCAAATTCATCAATGGCATCATCGTCGAATTTTATTTCCTGTTCACCAGAAATTCGCAAAGCGGCGACAGCCTTTTCTGGAGACACCTTGAAAAATTCTCTATTATCCCTTATGCGATAATCTGCAAATGTATTATGCGCATATTGCTCTATTTCTTTGTATCGATTGGTTTTAATTGCAAAGTAGCATTTATATGGCCAGGGAACACCAGTCTTATCTAATTCCTTCAGACGATTTTCTATAGGTTGTGTTGTGTACCCTATTTTGATTACGCCTGGTATATAATCGTTCGTAAGGATATAAACCATTCCTTTGGAAACTTTATTTTTTACTTTGCCTGCGCCCATGACTTACTTTTCGGATAAACAGTTTGCGATTACGAAAGGAAATCCTTCATATTTAAATTAACCGGTTTATTTAAATTTTCTTGTGGTTTCTGAGGCGGATCTACAGGTTGCGCATTTTTATTTGACTCGATATACGTCAACGTAGCAACAAGTTCATCAGCCTTTTGTTTAGCCTGCTGATAGGCAACAGACGTTTTTTCAAAGCCTCCACCTAATCCAATGGATATTAACGGTTTATTCAAATTATTGATTTTTATCTGCACCGAAATTTCGGTGCAAATGTCTTTTATCGCTTTATCTCCGGCAACAGACCCAACAATAGCACCTTTAACACCAAACAAAATCGCACCACCCGCAGCCATCATTCCTCGACCAGGGATCATCTGCTGTCCGTTCTCAACTAGGTTAAAATCTAACAAGTCAGAATAGTTCCATAATTCCAATTCATTATAGCCTGTAGATGAGAAACGATAAAAGCCAAATTTCTTTTGATAGTCATCAACAACAAACTTTAATGTTTCTGTTATAGAAGGCATACCGAGACTTATTTCTTTACTTGCCGTAAAGTTCTTCTTTTTAAAGTAGCCAATTGATTCCACACCACTTTGTATAACGGTATCTTTTGCCGTAGAAGACTCTCCTAACGAGCGCCATACAAAATATGCTCCAACGCCTAGGATAGCCACAATCGGCAATATACCCCAAAGAAGAAAATCTATTGACATCATAAGCATCTCCTTTGCGCATTAAAAATTCAAGACCAGTGCTTTCGGGCACTTGCCTTATTATCACAAAGAAGATTTTCCGCATATAAAAAAAGGGCGTGAATCCGGCTCATTGCGTCTTGAGGTTCCACTACGACCCTACATCCAATAAGCGCGAACGACCCACGCCCCGATTGGGACGTGAGCGTTTGCCAACTTATTCCCGATGTTCGAATTTAGTGGATTCCAAGACGGAGAATAAGAGCAAATGCTCAAAATGTCAACATGGCATTAAACTTATAAAGCACCTCTAAAAAAGTTTTTACAATTCTAATATAACTCTTTTTTCTTTATAGCGAACAAATTTCTTTGCAAGAAAAACACTCTTTTTCCCTAAAAAAGGCATTTTCATCCGCATTTGCGTTAGGGATAGTGACCCCTTGGGGACAAGACCCGCGAAGCGGGGCTTGGTTTTAGGCGGCGGGTGGCAAGCGAAGCGAAGGCAGCCGCCCCTAAAATATAGCCCGACCGCACATATATGTGCGGGAACGCCCAAATCAGTAAAGAGCTTCGTGTGGGACGACGTTTGCTCCAGCTACCTGGACAAATGCGTAGGCCGAGAGTCGCGACCACGCTTGCGTGGGCATGACCGAGGCCAGCATTTGGCGCTTGCGCAAATTAAGAAGGCTGTGATCAACCGCGAAACTCTGGACGCTGAAAAGAAGAACGCCATGGCAATCCTCAGCCACGTACTGAAGAACGTGATTGACCTGTTGCACCCGGTGATGCCCTTCATTACCGAAGAGCTGAACGGCATTCTGTTCCAGGGTTCCGAACTGGTAATCAGCCGCGCCTGGCCCAAGGCCGACGAATCTCTCATCGACGCTAAGATCGAAGCCGCATTCGACCAGGCTTTCGCCGTGGTGGAAAGCGTGCGTGGCGTGCGTGGCCGCTACAACGTGAGCCCCGCAACCAAGCTGAACGCCGTGGTGAGCGTCGACGATGCCGCAACGGAAGCCAGCGTGAAGGACTGCATGGCTATCATCACCGAACTTTCCGGTCTTGAAAACCTCACGGTCGCCGTGAAGGCCGCCAAGCCGAAGTTCAGCGCATCCGCCGTGGTGCCCGGTGGCGAACTCTACATTCCTTTGGAAGGTATTCTTGATCCTGCAGCAGAAATTGCTCGTTTGGAAAAAGAAATTGAAAAGGCCAAGGCATTCGCCGCTTCTATCGAACGCAAGTTGTCGAACGAAAAGTTTGTCAACGGTGCTCCGGAAGCCGTGGTGAACGCCGAACGCACCAAGCTCGCTACTCAGCAGGATATCATTGCCAAAAACGAAGCGGCATTGAAGGAACTGAAGTAACATAAAACGCGAATGCGTTTTGTGTCATCCTGAGCGGAGCGCAAGCGAAGCCGAAGGATCTCTAATGAAAAACAGGTGCTCCGATTGGGGCACCTGTTTTTAATTCGCCTAGAATTTTGCGTTATCTCTGGTAGCGGTCGTACACGCCCTCCTTCCAGTCAGTTCTGTATTCTTCGCAATCTTCTTCGAAATAAGTCGCTCTCGAGAGAATCTTTTCCAACTTTAAGTGTTCGAAATTCGTCACGAAATACGAGACGCCCTCGTCACAGTAGAAATCGGAAATGTTCCTCTCTTCTTTTTCTTCTTGTATGAATTCCTGGAATTCCAAGCACATTTCAAGCTTATCCATCGGGGTAATCCTGAAATACGATTCCTCGTAATATTGCGAACCATTCCCTTCCTGATCATAGGTCAACTTCTCGACATGACCCATATAGTTCGGGATATTCACCTTCATCTGGACCCAGGTCGTGCCGTCGGAATTGGTACCGTTGGTGACATCGCAATAGAAATCCGAATCACCGTTCGCAGGGAAACTGCCTTTCGCAGATTTATTCGAACCAGAGCCGTTGCCGGAAGATGCAGATGCGGAATCGTCGCAAGCGACAAAAGCAAATGACAGACAAGCCAACAGAGCCAGTAGTTTTTTCATAATTTCTCCTTTTTAAAAATTCTATTTGTGTTTCACGCTCTTGCGCCAGCGTTCGCGAATCAACTGCAAATCATGCTGGTACGGATTGCGTTTAAAATCGTCGAACGCCCACGCCGTCGGGTGGAACTCGCCCTTGGCATAGGTAAGCAGCATGTCGAGCCACACACCTTCGCCCGCATACAGTTTGAAGGGACCGCGCTTGTAGCTCGGGAGCACGACCTTGTCCAGGTCCATGTAGCCGATATCCACATTCACGCACCGGTGTTCGGGACTTGCGCATTCAAACGCGAGTTCGAATTCGTTGCTCCGCGCCTTCTCGAGCGCAATGGTTTCTGCGGGAATGCATTTTTCGAAAGACAGCACGCCGCGATATAAACCGGCGCCCATCTCGGGTTCATAATAATCCGTCTTGTCGAACGCAAAAAGTTTTCCCTTGTGGCGAATCGCGCCCCAGGTTTCCTCAAGTTTTTCGAGAAGTGTCGCATCCCATTCGGGCCCGCGCTGGAGCACGAACGCAATCAGCTGCACCATCTCGCAGAACTGTTTCTTTTCGGCCATAAATCCTCAATCAGTGCGGGAACACCATCAAGTTCTTGCGGACATGCGCAAGTTGCTGTGCGGTAAAGCCGTCCATGCCGTCATCGTTGATTGCAGGGAACATCATATTCCGGGAATCGGGGCATTTCTTCACATCAATCGTATCTCCCGACGATGCATAGCTAACATGCACCAAAGGCAGCGTGAAGTCCGTAAAAGATTCATCCTGTTTCTTCAACAGGCCGGAGTTCAGCAATTCAGCACAATACGGGGTATCGGTAAAGCCGTCCTCGTAATTTGAAAAGTCCGCATCCTCTTTAAAATCAGCCTGCGTTGTCGTCGTATGCCTGAGCCCGAAGAAATGGCCTGTTTCATGAAGCGCTGTCGATATCATCGATGCGGAAGTGATTCCCTCTTCGCCGGTACGCGTTTTGTTGTACGCACCGATAACAACGGTGCTGCCTTTTCCGTCATACAGGTTCCCGCTATACATCGAGGAATACCCAAGTACCCAGTCAATCTCAATGCGGTGCACCAACACGATGTCCAGGGCATTTTTCAATTTGGGTTCGGGCCATCCGCCCAAATCGCTTACAAAGTAATCTCCTGAGGATAGACCCGCTTTCCAAGGAATGTCGGCAGGGTATTTTGTGCCAAGGGTCGGATGCTCATGCGCATAGCGCACATACAAAGTATCAATAACGATCGAAGTATAGTACTTCCTGAAATTTTCGAGCAACTGCTTGGCAAACAGATCCACATTCATGCCTGCTTCATAGAATTCGACACGGCCTGTCACAATCAGGTTGATGGAAAGCGTATCGGAATAGGGGCCATTCGCTTCGAGCCTAGCGTGACGCGTCGTCCCCTTGTAATATTCACCATTGAGCACCAGCGTCGTCGTCCATACATTGCGTTCGTTTTCTTCGCAGAGAAAATTGTAGACCAGGCGGCCGTTTTCTTCGCGCGGTTTTAGCGTGCGCACATGCTTCGTCCAGACCTTGCCGCCATCGACCTTGGAACCGAGCCTGAAAAGATGCAAAGTCGGATTTTCCGCGATAGCGGGGTCCTTGTCAAAAGAAAGCGAATAAGTGACCTTGGGATGCACCAAGAGCTGCAAGCCGTTTGCAACATAGGACGAGGCGGAATCGTTCGCCGCGACATCGTTCGGGTACAGCGCAAACGCAGAAATCCGTTCGGGCAAGAGCTCGGGCTCGCCTTCTTCGCCTTCGAAACATCCTGCAATAGCAAGCAAAAATGGGATACACAGTATGTAAAAAACTTTTTTAGTCATGTTTTGGCTCATTTTGCGTTTTCAATCGTCTTATAAGTAGAGGCTTCTTTTCTCCTAAGGTATAAAATGATACAAAAAAAGACAAACCGAAAGCAGGTGTTTTTGCAAAACATCCGCGATTTGACAAACCCAATTGCAGGCAAACCCGCATTGGCCGCATCTTTGGCGGTCATGGCCGTGTACGCGAGCCTGGATGCGCCCCTTTATGCGCCTTTTTTGCTCGTTCCAGTCGCTTTAGCCACGCATTTCTTCCCGAAAAGCGTCCAATGGTGCATTCTAGGAGCGCTCGTGACCGCGATTGGCTGCCACAGCCTGCTGGGCGGCAAGCGCGATGTTTCTACCGCAGGCGACGCCCCCGCAAGCGCATGCGGGAACATCGAGGCCGTTTTACCCAGAGGGAACGGAACAGCTTTTATAATAGAAATAGGGTACGAGGCCAATGCCGATGCGGGAAAGGAAGGCGCACCGCGCCGCGTCAGGATAACCGAAAAGCGGGACTTGCCCAAGCTGCCCGAACCCGGCGACAGCATCTGCTACGAGGCGAAATGGTACCCGGTGAGCGACCCGACCGTACCCGGAGCGTTCAACACCCGCGAGTGGCTAAAGAGCCAGGGGTTCGCGGCCTACGGGAAGTTCGTCCACTGGAATGCATGGAAAGGGAAATGGATACCCGAAAGGAGCTTCTACGAATTCCGCAAGTGGATAAAAGGGCGATTCGAGGAATACCTCGAACCCGCGGAAACAGGACTCTTGCTCGGGCTTTTAGCGGGCGACAGGAGCGGCATTCCCGAAGCGCTCCGGAACGATTTTCAGCGTTCTGGACTCGTGCACGTGCTTGCCATTAGCGGGTTCCATGTGGTGCTCCTAGCCGGAATGCTCATGGTATTCTTGAAGGCGACGCGACTCCCCCACAAGGCGGCCAGCATCTTAGCGATTATCCTGCTTGCCGCGTACGTGCCGGTGACCGGAGGGTCGCCCGCCGTGCAGCGGGCGGTGCTGATGTTCGCCGTACCGCAAATCGGGCTCCTTTTCGAACGCCCCGCCAACACGCTAAACAGCCTGGGCGTCGCGCTCCTGTTCATTTTGCTCCCGAAGCCGTCCGAGCTGTGGAACCCAGGATTCCAGCTTTCGGCCGCTGCCACGGCGGGCATCCTGATAGGCAACGCCTACAATCCCCTGAAGAACCTGCCCGAGTCATTACAACGTTATAAGGTATGGAAATTCATCGAAGGTTTCGCGATTTCACCCACGTACGTGACCCTCTGTGCGACACTCGCCACATCGCCCTTCCTGATTCACCACTTCAAGACGCTCTCGCCCTTCGCATGGCTCGGGAACATTGTCGTCGTACCCGCAATTTCGTGGGGCATGCAGGCGGGGCTGTTCGCGCTCCTCTCGCCCATCGACTTCATGCGGGAAACCTTCTGCAATGCGGCAAGCTTCTTCTTGCGCCTCGCCTCCCTCCTTACGCGAACGCTTTCGGATTCCGCGCAGGCTTCCGTTACCGTCGGGCCCCTCGGGCCGTCCATTCTCCTGCTGCTATCGTGCCTGTTTCTCGTTTTCCCGCTTTACCGCAAGAACTCCGTCGCGCGATTCTTCTGCGTCTTTTGCCTGTTCCTCTTTTCGGGCATCTTCTGCTTCCAGGGTTACGAGAGGTTGTTCAAGCCCACATGGAGCATGACCGTCATCGACGTCGGGCAAGGCGACAGCATTCTCCTCCGGACTCCCGGGAACCGCTACATCCTGGTCGATACCGGCGACAACGACAGGACCGATTCCGGCAAGGACATCATCGTGCCGTTCCTGCACCACATCGGCGTGCAGCGCCTCGACGCGCTCGTGATAACCCACCCGCACAAGGACCACTTCGGGGGCGCAGCAAGCATACTGCGCATGTTCCCCGTCAAGGAAGTCTGGACGAACGAATGCTCAGGTTCCACAACCGGTTTCGAATGGATGAACGTGCTGGACGAGGCGGGCGAAAGGAAGATTCCCCTGCGGACCATCAAGCGCGGATTCCTCTGGAAGGAGAACTTCTTCGAGCTACAGGCCGTACACCCGAAAAAACTTTCGGACGCGGGCAAGGAATGCCGCGACCTGAACGACGGGAGCATCACGTTACGCGCAAGCGGGCTCGGACGTTCCGCGCTTGTCACGGGAGACCTGACCATCGCTGGGGAAAAGGAAATCCTGAAATCGCTCGCCTACATCAAGAGCGACATCCTCAAGCTCGGGCATCACGGGAGCAAGACATCGAGCAGCCCGCAATTTCTCGCCTCCGTCGCCCCGCAGGCAGCCATCATTTCGAGCGGACGCCGGAACAAGTTCCGCCACCCGCACAAGCAGGTGACCAACCGGCTGGATTCGCTTGAAATTCCTTACCTGAATACGGCAAAAAACGGCACCGTGACGGTGACGTTTTCAGCAGATACTATTGTGGTTGAAACGATGCTGTCCCCCTGAACCGCAACGGAAGCCGAGCGTTTTCAGGGTGACACTCGAGTGACGAAAACGCGGGCTATGCGTTCATGCAGTCGAGGGCCTGCGCATGCAGAAGCCCGTTCGTCGCGATGGCGGAATAACCTTCATAGATCGGAGCCGTCGGCTTGCCGTCTTCTCCGAAAAGTTCCGTCTTCCCGTCGATGGTGCTGAACTTGCCGCCGGCTTCCTTGAACAGGAGCGGGAACGGAGCGATGTCCCAGAGCGACACGACAGGATCCACCATCACCTCGGCGCGGCCCGATGCCACCAGGTAGTAGCCGTAGCAATCTCCCCAACCGCGGTAAAGTTTCGCACCGCGACGGAGCTGCGTGAAGCCATCGCCAAAGCCCTTGTCTTCCATCGTGTTCACCGTGCCCGAAAGCACCGTGGCTTCGTCAAGCGACTCCACCGAGGAACAGCGGACCGGGCGCCCGTCCAAAAAAGCTCCCCCGCCGTTTACCGCCCATACGGCGGTCTTCATTGCGGGAATGCGCACAACGGAACATACGGGAACATCCTTGCGGTAAAGGGCGATCAAAGTTCCGAACAGCGGGACACCGCGCACAAAGGACTTGGTACCGTCAATCGGGTCGATGACCCACTGGTATTCCGCCTCGGGGCTTTCAATACCGAACTCTTCGCCGATTACGCCGAAGCCCGGAGTTTCCTTCGCCCAGAAATTGCGGACAATTTCTTCGGTGCTCTTGTCGGCAATCGTCACCGGAGTATTGTCGGCCTTCCATTCCACACCGAATTCGGTCTGGAAATACTTCAGGATATTGTCCTGCGCCAGTTCCGACGCCTTGAGCGCAATCCCCAGCAATTCCTTGTTGTCGAGCGCCATACTAGCCCTCCGTTTTCCACTTTTTCACAAGTGCAAGCAAGAAAGCGTTCTCTTCGGGTTTTCCTATCGTGACGCGCACGTGTTCGGGCATACCGAAGCTCGTAAGGCCACGGATAATCATGCCGTTGCTTTCCAAGTAGGAGACGAGTTCCTTCGCGCGTTCACCGATGCGCACGCAGATAAAGTTCGCCTGCGTCGGGAGCACCTTGAAACCGAGGCTCTCGAATTCGCGAGTCAAAACCTTTATGCCCTCGCTGTTCATCGCGCGCGTATTCGCGACGTGTTCTTCGTCGGCAAAACCGGCAATAGCCGCCGCCTGTGCCGCCTGGTTCACATCGAACGGCGGCTTGATTTTCCACATGGCCTTCACGGTCGCTTCGCTAGAAACCGCATACCCGATGCGAAGCCCGGCCAACCCGTAAATCTTGCTGAACGTGCGGTTGATGAACAGGTTCGGGAACTGGTCCAGTTTCGAAGCCAAGTGCGGGAAGTCTTCCGCCACCGCAAATTCGGCATAGGCTTCGTCCAAGAAGACGAGGACATTCTGCGGCACCTTCTTCAAGAAGTCCACGATCTCGTTTTCGGAATAGTACGTACCCGTCGGGTTGTTCGGATTGCAGATGAACACCACGCGGGTTTTCGCATTGATAGCCTTCGCGAGATCATCGAGCGATGTCTTATTTTCGCCTTCGCCCACGCCAACAAATTCAGCTCCGTTCGAGAGCGTCGTAAACTTGTAAACGGAGAATGTCGGCGTAATGCCGATGCAATTGTCGCCCTGGCGGATAAAAGCCTTACCGACCATGTCGATAATCTCGTCGGAGCCGTTACCGATGATAATCTGGCTCGTCTTCACGCCGAATTTCTGGGCTATGGCATCAAGCAGCTTCGGAGCATCGCCACGCGGGTAAAGGTGCAGGCTGTCTGCAATCTTGTGGAACGCCTCGACCGCCTTCGGGGAAGCCCCGAGCGGGTTTTCGTTGGACGCAAGTTTTACGACCTTGTCAAGCCCGTAGCGTTCACGGATTTCATCGATGGATTTTCCGGGAACGTAATCGGACAATTTCGAAAGTTCTGGACGCGGTTCAATCATAATCACCTCTTTTCGTGCACAAATCTAGAATAATTGGGAAAGGATTAAGTTAAATTTGTGGTGTATGAATCGATTCGTCGCCCTGTTGTTAGCAGTCCTGTGCGTAAACGCGTTCGCCGTTGACCACATGTGGGACATTCGCTACACGTTCGGGCCCGACACGCGCCCCTCCCCGAAATGGGCCGTCGGTCTCGGAGTGATGAACAACTACGGGACGGACTTCCTCTTCCCGGTAAATTTCACGACGGCGCTTTCCAGGGAATGGAACATCGGCGGAAAGGTGTACGTGCAGACGACAAACAAATTCGAGCACGTAATCGTCTCGCTCAATATCGGCGGGCGCTACCTCATCAACGACAACAATTTCATCGAACTGGACGGCAATTTCGGCGTGAACCGCAACAACAGCACCGCAGTCGTTGTGACCTTCGGTAACGAGCAGTTCATCTCGAAAAACTTCGCCAACTTCTATGAACTCCGCGCAGGCTTTTTGCAAGGCGTCACCGGAGAAGACGGTTACGTAAAGTTTTCGGGTTCCATGACCCCGACTCTGTACTTCACGAGTTTCTTCCGCACGTTTATCGAAATCAACTTGTCCGGAAGTGTCGGGAACATCAAGGATGATTTCATGATTGACATCATCCCGAAATTCGAACTCGTGCTCGGTTCTTACCGCATCCGCCTGGACTTTGACATCGGCGTGATGCAGGAGAAGAACAACGACGTGCAGACCATCGCACTTTACGTAATAAAGGCGCTGTAACAAAGAGCCTTCGGCTCAGTTACGCGCCCTTGCGGGCTAGTTCCCAGGCACCTGCGGTGCAGTTACTAGAATTTCTAGTATCAAGATGTCTCTTGATACCTGCTAGGCTAGTAACTCAGAACTAGGAACTAACGCGAAGCGTCATTTCACCGTGAACGTAGAGCCGTCGTAGTCGATGGTTACCGGCTTTGCGGCACTCACTGTACCTGCGAGAATTGCATGGCTCAGCGGACGTTCGATGTTCCTTTCCAGGTAACGCTGAATGGGGCGTGCACCGAATTCCGGCTGGTAGGCGCCATCGGCAATGGCATCGAGCGCCTTGTCGGTCAGCGTGAGTTGCAAATCCTGGCGGGCGGCGCGTTCGGCGAGGCCCTTGAATTTCAACTTCACGATATCCCTGATTTGCGGCTTGGTGAGACTCTGGAAGACCAGCACTTCGTCCAAACGGTTCAGGAATTCCGGCCTGAAGAAACCGCGGAGTTCCGGCTCTATTTCCTTCAGCGTCACGGGCTTTGCATCACCGGCGCGGTTCTGGAAATGGGCGGCACCCAGGTTCGACGTCATCAGGATCAAGGTGTTCTTGAAGTTCACCGTACGGCCCTTGCCATCGGTTAGTCGGCCGTCGTCAAGCACCTGCAACAGCGTGTTGAACACGTCGGGGTGAGCCTTCTCGATTTCGTCGAGCAGAATCACGCAGTACGGATGCGTACGCACGGCTTCGGTCAGCTGGCCGCCTTCTTCGTAGCCCACGTATCCCGGAGGCGCACCGATGAGTCGCGAGACGCTATGCTTTTCCATGTATTCACTCATGTCGATACGCACAAGAGCCGCTTCGCTATCAAACAGTTCGGTCGAAAGCGCACGGGCCAGTTCCGTCTTGCCGACACCCGTGGGGCCCAGGAACAAGAAACTACCAATCGGCGCATTCTCGCGGCTGAGGCCGCTACGGTTACGCAGAATCGCTTCGGAAACCGCTTCCACGGCTTCGTCCTGGCCAATCACGCGGGCATGCAGGCGTTCGTCCAAGTGCAACAACTTGGCCTTCTCGCCTTCGCAAAGCTTGGTCACGGGAATTCCCGTCCAACGGCTTACCACGAGAGCGATGGTTTCTTCCGTCACCTCTTCGCTCAAGTCGCCATCGTTGGCGGCCTTCTTGATTTCTTCCGTCTTCGCGGCGATTTCCTTTTCCAGGTTCACGATCTTATTGTACTTGAGTTCAGCGGCGCGGTTCAAGTCGTAGCGGGCTTCGGCCTGCTCCATCTCGTCCTTCGCCTGCTGCAAGGATTTCTTGAGTCCCTGCAACTCGGCATTTTTCGCGCGCCTCTCCTGCCAACGGTCCTGCATCAGCTTTACGGCGGCATCCGTCGTCGCAAGCTCTTCGCGGAGTTCTTTCAAGCGCTTCACGCTGTTGTCGTCGGTTTCCTTCGCCAAGGCCTGCTCCTCGATCTTCATCTGGAGTTCCTTACGCTGCAAGGTGTCCAAGGCTTCCGGCACCGTATCCATCTGCGTCTTCACCAAACTTGCGGCTTCGTCAATCAAGTCGATGGCCTTG
>NZ_JAFZKX010000072.1 GCF_017551775.1 Fibrobacter sp.
CAACGCCGTGAACAAGTAGGCATCCGTACCATTGCCGCTTTCCCCTTCATCGTCATCCCAGCCGCTAGTGGACTTGAGCATCTTGCCTGCTGTACTAGAACCGCCAACAGTAGCAACTAGCTCTTTAAATTCGACCTCTGTCGGCAAATGCCAGCCGCTCGGACAAGCGGTTTTCGCAGCAGCCCAAGTGTAAAGGCGACCGTACTTGGTGCAGTTGGACACGCTATCCTTGTAGCAGTAGGAGTTTGCAGTCTCGTAGTTCAAGTTCTCCGCCATCCAGACCTGATTGCCGATTTTCACCGTTCTATAGCTTTGACCATCGCGAGAATCGATCAAGATGCCGCAAAAAGCGTCCGTCGCAAACGACAACGCAAGCAAAGCAATAATGGCAAAAGAACGATTCATAGAAGATCCTTGTGAATTCTATGAATATACATTTTCCTTGCCAAAGGCAAAAAGCCCCGGCGGTGTGCCGGGGCAAATTTCTATTAACAGCCGCGCTCGTTTATTGCGCGCGAGCGGTTACGATTGTGAGCAACAAAGCCCTCGGGTGTTAACCGAGGGCGGTTGCGAGAGCGAGTGAGAAACCGGAGGTTTCAATGCCCTAAATGACGAACGAGCGGTTATTTATAAAGCGGGTGCTTCTTGCAGAGAGCCACGATGTCTTCACGGATCTTGGCAAGACCGGCTTCGTCGTCCTTGGCCTGGATGGCGCGGTCGATGATGCGAGCCACTTCGCGAGTGTCTTCTTCGTCAAAGCCACGAGTCGTGATGGCGGCAGTACCGAGACGGACACCGGACGGATCCATCGGCTTGCGCGGATCGAACGGGATCGTAGAACGGCTGCAGGAGATGCCGACCTTTTCCATGGCCACTTCAGCTTCCTTACCGGAAACGCCCTTGGAGGTCATGTCCACCACGATGAGGTGGTTGTCGGTGCCATCGCTGATGACCTTGTAGCCGAGCTTCTGCATTTCGGCGCACATGGCCTGAGCGTTCTTGATGACGTTCTTAGCGTAGGTCTGGAATTCCGGCTGCAGAGCTTCGAGGAAAGCAACGGCCTTACCGGCGTTCACGTGGTCGTGCGGACCACCCTGCATGCCCGGGAACACGCCCTTGTCGATTTCCTTGGCGAGGGAAACTTCCTTGAGTTCACCCTTGACCATCTTCTGGATGGTACGGTCCTTGCACATGATGATAGCGGAACGCGGGCCACGGAGAGTCTTGTGGGTGGTGGTCGTCACGATGTCGAAGTACGGCACCGGAGAGTCGATAGCCTTACCGGCAACGAGACCGGCAATGTGAGAAATGTCAGCCATGGTGAGGGCGCCAACTTCGTCGGCGATTTCCTTGAAGCGCTTCCAGTCGAGGTTGCGGCTGTAGGCGGAGAAGCCGGCGAGGATCATCTTCGGCTTTTCCTTGAGAGCGATTTCGCGGACCTTGTCCATGTCGATGCGGCCAGTTTCCTTATCGACTTCGTACTGCACGAAGTTGTAGAGCATACCGGAGAAGTTCACCGGATGGCCGTGAGAAAGGTGTCCACCGTGGTCGAGCTTGAGGCCGAGGACCTTGTCACCCGGCTTGAGGACGGCGAAGTACACGGCAGCGTTGGCCGGAGAACCGGACAGCGGCTGGATGTTCACGTGGTCGCAACCAAAGAGTTTCTTGCAACGTTCGATAGCGAGGGCTTCCATCTTGTCGATGACTTCGTTACCACCGTAGTAACGCTTGCCCACGTAACCTTCACTGTACTTGTTGGTCAGCACGGAGCCCATGGCTTCCATGACGGCCTTGGAGGTGTAGTTTTCAGAAGCGATGAGCTCGATGCCATATTCCTGGCGTTCGGCTTCTTCCTGAATGATGTTGTAGATTTCCGGATCTGTCTGTTGCAGTGTAGATTTGAGCATTTAGCTACTCCTTGGGTTTTGTACGGCCCAAATATAGTAAAAAAAGCTAAACGCGGTCGAAAAAGACAGGCTACAGCGCTCCACTATCGATTTTCACGAACCAGGCGTTGTCCGCATCGGCGATATCGGCGCTGTACTTGTAATCGGGCTTGTACCCGAGCGAATCCGCCACGGCCCCCTCGTCCCCCGCCATAAGTCTGTTGCCCTGCATATTGGCAAAGCCGAAGGTCGTATCGACCGGAACACCGTCCGCATCGGCCAGACTGTACAAGGAAACTGCCTCTGCAATGTTAAATACATTGCTTTCTATGAAGCATTTCGCCGAATCGGCACATTCGATACCGGCGGACTCCATGTCGGCGAAGAGGTTGTTATAGGCATGGAGTGAACCGCCATGGGCGCGAATACCATTTTCCGAGAGGTTCACAAAGTAGTTGTGATGCATGGTGAGCTTCTGGTCCGGTTCCTTGATGATATCCGCAGGAAGCCCGAAGAGCACACCCGTCTGTGCATTCTCGAAGCGCGACCACGAGACCGTCACGCCGTAGGAGCCGCGTTTCACGTCGAGTTCCACCAGCGGGTATTCCTCGAAGGTGCAGTGGTCCACCCAGATATGGTGCGAACCGTTATGGATAGAAAGCGCACGGCGCGAACTCGTGTCGAGCACCGTAATCGCAGGTGCGGTAAACGTGAGATTTTCAAAAATCAGGTTGCTCGAGACATCGGTCAAGATTCCCATGCCCGCAATGCGAATATCACGGCCACGGCCATCGATGGTCTTGTCTTTTTTGAGGCGGAGCGGAGACCGGAGATTGTACGTACCGCTCTTCTCGAACAGCACCCACGTGGGGCCATCCTTATAGGCGCACTCACGCAGCGAACCCGGAGCAATTACTGCCTTCGTCGCAGCGACACCGGCAGAGTCCACCTCCGTGGTATCCTCGACAATCAGGTAGTCTTCCGTCGTGGTCACGATGCAGATTTCGCCTTCCGCCTTGGAAATTTCACCCAGGCTATCGGTAACGCCCGCAGCTCCGAGAGTACCGACGGCATAGCCTTCAATTTGAGAAAGCAACGCCGCATGTTCGCTCCAGTCCTTGTCGGGATACTTGCTCGCATCCGGTTCAGGCTGCTTGAACACCTTGATTTCGGAATCCGGGTCGGAGCAGTCCACATACAACGTATCACCCGGAGCGAATTTCAATGTGACAGAATTGTTTTCCAGCGAATCGACGAAATTGACCTTGAAATTCCCTGCCGGGAGAGAATCAATGACGAAATGCCCCGTACTGTCGGGAACGACGAAGCGGTCGAGTCCGACAACGCGAACCACGGGCGAAGTCGAACCAGGCACGACGAAGCCCTCGATAGAAGAAAGTTCACCCAGCTTGACGGTATCGATTGCCGAGGCGTTCGTGTCAAGACTGATATTGAGCACCGCACCCGCCGCATTCGAGCCCTTCACGTTACGGATTTCCACCGCATACTTTCCCGGCTCGGCAGAAAATTCAACGAACCCGCTCTCATCCGATTCCGTCCACTCGGCAAGAGATGCGCCGTCACTCAAGAAATCTTCCGGAAGCATGCGCACGCGCGAATGGCCCGCAGGCGTTCCGTCCGCAAGCTGAACCTGCAAGGCAATCGTCGATTCCGCCTCGGTACCGCCGGCAACCTTCCCGTCGTTACTGCAGGCCGAAAGCAGGCCAGCAGCAAGCAAGGCCGCAGCACTTGCCGCTAGAGTTCCGGAGGCAATTCCGTGCAGGCGTCCGCATATTTTGAACAAACTAGACATCATCTGCACCCTCCGTCTCCGCGCCATCCGGAGTCGATTCCACCTGCGCCTCGCCACGGATACGACGCTTGCGTCCCCTGCGCTTGGGTGGCGGATACGGGTCCGAAAGCGGGAACAGTTGCATCCCCAGCTGGAAAACGCGGTTGGGTTTATTGCACTGCGACACCTTCGCAAGCACTTCCCTGCGGAAGCGGCGCACCATCTCGACGAGTTCGCCGTAGATTTCCTCGTTGCAGGCGAAGGCGAGCGTCGAAAGATTGCGTTCCGTATTGTCGAAACGATCCATGGCCGTCTGCGCCACGTTCAGGTTCTGCTGGATATACGAATTCACCGCCGTGCCGTAGGATTTCGACCCGCTGGAAATCAGTCCCAGCGTCTGCTCGTACAAACCCGTCTCGGGGTTCTTCTTTATCATCGAGAGGCGTTCGAGAAGCGCAATCGACGAGCGCACCTGCGATGCCGAAATCGGCGGGCGCACCATGAGCCCGAGGGCAGCGTCATCGCCCACATAGGGGTAGAAAGTCACCAGTTCGCGGATAACGGCATGGTACCAGTGGTCAAAATATTCGAACTGATCCTTCGCCAAATCCTCGACCTTGCATTCTTTAGTCGCGACGAGTTTTTCGAGGTACTTGCGGCTCTCGGAATGGGTCTTCGCCTGGTTGAAGGCAACCATGTTGGCGAAATACGTCCTCTCCCGCATATCGCGGCAGAAAATTTCGGCAAAGACGCTCACCATGCGTTCGGTAAGGTTGCGCTTCCCCTGCAAAATCTTGTTGAACATCGAACCATCGAATCCCGCGCGGTCAGCTATATAGCGATGACTGAAGCGCCAGTCCGTCGCATGGCGCTCCTCGTAGGCATCCCGCAAAAATTCCCGGTAATTCAGATATTCAAAAAGATTGATCATATCACAACATTCGCCTATTTCGGTTTTTTAAAGGAATATAGCAAATTAGTCCACAATAAGCACTATAAAAAAGTCCACATTGAAAATCGTGTAATCATGCGCACGCCCTCCATCCCAGAATCAATTGCGGAACGTCTTTACGGCAGGGAAATTGCGCCGCAGCTCAGATGCGGGAACCTCGCGGCCAAGCGCATTGAACGGCTTGCCTGCTGCTGGCCGTACATTAAAACTGCGGACAGGCGCGATGCGGATAATGGACGTATCCGGGTCATTCATCACCTTCGCAGGCTTGCATCCGGTACGGTACACGCCCTTGATGTCGAAGGCAATCATGTCGATATTCGGGCCGCCATCCGATGTCGTCGAAGCGAGTTTCACCTTGAAATCGAGCGCATCCAACCACACGTCCTCGACATAGACCGTATCCCATTTCGTCCAGCTGCCCGTAGGCGGGAACGCGACATCGTAGGTACCATTGTCTACCGTAATCTTCATGTCCCGATTGGAAGATCCGTCAAAGGCGTAGCGCACCATCATGCGCGCATTGGATGCCGACTGGTCGGAGGTCACGTTGTACGTAGCCGTACTGTAGGCGCTGTTTTCAAGATTGAAAAATCCCTGGCCAGTAAATCCCTCGTGGTTCGAGTCCGTCGTGCCGTCGCCCAGCTCGGGCCTCGACATGTCAATCGGGGAACGCCACACCGTATCGGCCACGCCGTCAAAGCAAAGTTTCTGGTCGATGGAACTGGAAGACTGCGGGCCGCCGGAACTCGAAGAATTCGGGCCGTCGCCGCTCTCCCCTTCTTCGCCGTGTTCAATCTTCTGGCAGGCGGAACCGCCCTTGAACATGGCCGTGTAGGTGATGTTGCGCGCCTTCGTCTTGAAGCCGTAATAAATCTGCTTGGTCGAAAGTTCGTTGCAGTCGTCGTCCACCCACTTTTCGAACGTCTGGCCGTTGGGCGTCACGCGGAGCGTCATCGGGGAACCCGCCGGAAAATACTGCGTCTGCGTAATGAGCCCGTTGTAATTCGAAAGGTTAGTCTGCACCTTGATGGTGTAGCGCGGCTTGATGGCGGAGACAAGCGTCGTAAGCGCGGCCTTCGCCTCGGCAGAGAGATTCGTGTTGCTCTTGAGGTTTTCTTCCAGCTCTTCGCAAATCATCTGAGCATGGCCCATCGAGCCCATCTCCTGGAAGTGCGTCGTCCCGTCGTTCACGCCGTCCGGGAAGTTCGGGTACTCGCCCTTCTCCAGTTTCTTGTACAGGTAGCGCGTCACGTAATCCGGGATGTTCTTGTACGTCGTGTTGTACGTGTTGTACGACTTCATGTTAAGATCGACGAACGGAATCTTGTTGTTCTTCGCGACCGTCTGCATCATGCCGCGGGCATCGTAGTTGTTGTTACCCGTCGAGAACACATTTCGCGAACCGTTCAGGTTCATCGGCGAAACCAGAATGACATTCACGCCCTTCTTTACGCCCGCATCCACGAACTTCTGGATGTAACCCGGAAACTCAGAAGGTTCAACATAACGAGCGGCCTTACTGTAATCGCGGTCGTTATGCCCGAACTGAACGAAAAGGTAATCGCCCTTCTGAGCAACCTTCATGATTTCGTCCAGGCGGCCTTCTTCGATAAACGTCCTCGAACTGCGCCCGCCGAGAGCAGCATTATTGACCTTCACGCGGGCACCGTCAAAGAAGTATCCAATCACCTGACCCCAACCCGTCTGCGGATAAACGTTATCCTTGTACGTCTGAACGGTCGAATCGCCCGCCACGTGAATCGTAAAACTGGTAGAATCGCTCACGGCGACACCCGCGAACATTGCTGCAAGGAGAAGGAATTTTATGGTCCGACGCATCCTTACCTCACCTTTACCCAATTTCCATTAAACTTCGAACTACCCTGGCGCACCACTACGCGGTAGAGCCCGGTCGCCTTCACCATCGAGGGGAGCGACACCTCGCCCATCCCTTCGAATGTCTCGCGGGCCACAAGACGCCCACCCATATTGAATACGCTCACGGTCGCGCGTTCCGAATTCGCAAGGCGCAATGTTTCACCGAGCAAGGCAAATCCCGCTCCGCCCACACGGGGCGCAATCGCTATGGTCGAATCCTCGGGGCAGCCTTCACTTACGCGACACACATCGTCGATGCTGAAACCGAAGGCATCGATATTCGGGGCACCTTCACTCGTAAGGGAAATAAAGCGCAAGTCCGCCTCACCCAAGGGAGCATCCATCACCACGTAGGCGGTATCCCAGGTATCCCAGCTACCCGTCGGAGGGGCGTTCACGTAGTAATCGTGATCGAGGTAGGCGTTGAACATGCGGTCAGCCGTACCGCCGTTCGAATAACGGACAGCAAGAGTCACGTAGCCCGCACCGGGGAACTTCATGCGGTACTTGCCGTAGGAATTCTTTTCGTTCGCAGCATTCCAGAAGCCTTCGCCAGTGAAACCCGTGTGGTTGTTCTCGGAAAAACCGATGCCCGAATCCGGCTTGTACGCGTCGAAGAACTTCTTGATGTTCTTGTCCACTTCCACGCTGTCTTCGGTACTGCCTTCCATCGGGGTGAAAGGAACAAACGTCACGTCGTCGAGGTTCTTCGGGGTCGTCGTCGGGAACGCGGTCAAAGCCTTCCCGTCGCCCTCGTACTTCTGCGCCGTACCACCCTCATAGACTGCGGTAAACTGCGTAGCGGCGCTCCCCATCTTGAACGTGTAAATAAACTGCGACTTCACGGTACTTACCGCCTGGCCACTCACCTTGTTGCCATTGCCATCGTACCAGCCAAGGAACTTCTTGCCGTTCTTCGGGATAGTCTTGAGCATCACGGTCATGCCCTGCGGGTAATAGGCGTTTATCGAAGTCGCTTCGGCGGCGCCCTCCGGCGAAACCTTCACGCTCACCTGGTACATGGGCGCCATGTAATCGCCGAGCTTCTTCACAATCGGGTCGGAATGCGCGCGCATCTGTTCGGTAATGATACGCCCATAGGCGTTGGCACCGTTCATCTGCAGGTGAACCTGGTCGGCCTGATCCGCCTTCAGGTTGCCGTATTCCGCACTCGTCGCATAGTTGTAAATAAACTGCTGCGCATAGTACTCGCCCACCGAAATCATGAAGTTCGCCGCCATCTCGCTCATATCAATGAACGGGATGTTCAGGGAATCCGCAATCGCCTTCGCGCGCGCCGGGAACCCGCGGTAACTGTTATGAATCTGCGTCGGGGAATCGTAGTAGCAGCGGCGAATCGGGCTTACGATAATCGAGTAAGCGCCTTTCGCCTGGGCTTCTTTAGCCATCGCGCTCATCGCCACCGTAAACTTGGCTTCATCACTCTTGCTCACGTCGTTAATGCCGAACTGGATAACGGCATAGTCGCCCGCCTGCAATTTGTCTACAATGCAGTTGCCGTTGCTACAGCCATGCTTCCAGAACATGTCGTAATAGCCGTCGGCAGCCATGCCGCCCTGGCCGCGGTTCACGACCGCCGCCTTGTTCACGTCGAACCAGTAATGAAAATCCTGGCCTTGGCCCTGCTTGGGGCAGTAGCCTTCGGCCCAGTCCTGCATAGTAGAGTCACCGCACATGTAAATGGTCACCTTCGCCAAGGCCATTGGGGCGGCGACCATCGATGCGATAACGGCAGACTGCCAGATCTTAGTGACTATATTCATAACATCCCATCCATTTCCAATTTTTTATTTCTTAAACAGGCCCTTCTGTTTAATTGTTCCGTCTAGTTTCACCGTCACGATGTACATTCCTTCCGGAAGCACACCGCGTTCAAGCGCCAGCACAGACTCACCCGCCGTCACATGACCCGAGACGGAGCCGCGCAGGGTACCGGAGACATCGTAGAACTGTATTTCGGCAAAGCCCGCAACCGGAGTGTGAAGCGTTCCCGTCATCGGGCTGTAATTCACGCCTCCTTCGAAATTCACGAGCGGAACGGATGCGGAAGCAGAGTCCTTCACGACGATTTCGCCCTTGGCAGATGCGCTTCCCGCCTTGTGGCCCACGGTCTTCACCGTAAACGCATACTTGCCCGCCTTGGACGGCTTGCCCGAAATTTTCAGAGCCTTTTCCTCCAGATCAACCCTCGCGGACAGTCCCGGCGGAAGGCCTTCCGCCTCGACGCTGTCGCAGAACAAGAAGTAGTAGCCGAACGATATAATCTTTTCGCCCAGGGTTACAGTCTGCTTTTCCTTGCCAGCACCCATCTTGGTAAGCACCGCATCAGGGTACTCCGCATATTCGTTGTCGCCTGCGGCATAGACATTGGGCTTCGTCAGCTTCTTGACCATGTCCGGCAGGTAGTAGCTCTGGTGCGCCGTCTGATTGTACGCCACATTCTGCCAAGCAATCGCCTGACGGTACTGGGCATCGTGCATCAGCGTATAGACGCGGTACGGAGTCGTCACCGGAGTAGAGAAGATGTAGATCTTGGAGGAATCGATTTCCGAATGGAAAATAAATTCTTCACGCCAGTCGCCAAAGATGTCCGCTATCAAATTCGGGTAGTTCTTTGAGCTCTGACTTCCAATCAAATGGAGTGTCGTTTCCCCGTCAAGATAGGTTTCGAAGGTCCTCTCCCCCTGATTGAACTTGGTAATAATCGGACCGTTCAGAAGTTCGTCCTGAATATCGCCATCGAAATAAATCCTGAAGTGCGTCGGAACCACACGCCCCAGATAGGGCCATTCTGGATCGAGGGTATCGGCCAGCTCAATCGGCGTTCCCTTGGCCGAATGCATTTCGCTCGGCACATAAGACCACATCTCGTAACCGCGGCTGGCAGAATCGATATCGGCGGCCATGGCACGGCCATTTTCCTTTTCCATGACAGGCTTGTCACCAAAAATGATCTTACCCTTGTCATCGCGGAATTCGGCAATGTATTCAGCTTTTTCATATTGCGAATGTATCGCCCAAACTTCGCGTCCCGGATGGTCCGGATCAAAATCACCGATATAGCCGGCAAAACCATAACCCAGGCCCAACGAGTAACGAAGCGTCCCGTCGTGATTCAGGGCCGCAGCTCCATACACGATTTCGTCAAGGCCGTCATCATCCAGGTCGCCGACAGTAATATTGAGGTTGCCCTGGCCATAGAGACCCTCGCCCGGTGTTTCGGACTTGTGGAACCAACGCTGTTTCAAGTTCTTGCCGTCAAAGTCGTAGGCCACCACGTAGGCCGCCGTATAGTTACCACGGGCAGTAATCAGGCTCGGGTGAACGCCATCGAGGTAAGCCGTCGCCGAGAAAAAACGGTCGCAGCGGTTACCATAGGTATCGCCCCAGTTGAGACCCAGCGAATCATAGGGGCCAAAATTTCTGATATCGCGCGACGGGAGGTAGTCAATCGTCGTGATTTCGGCGCCATCACTACCCCTGAACACCGTCAAGTATTCCGGCCCCGTAATAATAATCCCCGACTTATTGCGGTAATCCTTCGTAGAATCCCCAATGACCTTGCCCTTGCCGTCAATGGTTCCGTCGCCGGTCTTCATGACAATTTCGGCCTTGCCGTCACCGTCATAGTCATACACCTGGAAAGGCGTGTAGTGCGCACCACCGCGGATGTTCTTGCCGAGGCTTATGCGCCAAAGCTTTGTACCGTCGAGTTTATAGGCATCGAGGAAAACCGTTCCCGTATACGAGCCTTCCATCTGCTGCGAATTGTCCTTGAAGTTGTCCGGCATCCACTTCACGATGAATTCGTATTCGCCGTCGCCATCCAAGTCACCAACGCTCATGTCGTCGGGAGTATAACCGGTGACCGTCTTTTCTTCATCAGGCATCACCTGGCTTTTGGGGCGGTCCAGCTTAAGCACCTTATACGGGAAGGTGCGTCCGTTGTACACCACCGTCGAATCCATGACGAACGTGGCACCCTTTTTCGCGCCTTCCTTGCCGTCGACTACGGCAGCCACCGTGTACTTGGACGTAACCTTGCCGGCAGAATCCAGGTAGTTGGTACCCGCAGTGCTCCCGATGGTGGCAATTTTTTCTCCGTCGCGGTAGAGGTTGAATTCCGTCCCGGGGTCTTCCGTACCCAACAGGCGCCACGAGACGAGCATGCCGGACTTGCCTACGTTCGAGACAAGCAGGCCGCGGTCAATGGCCTCCAGCTGACGGGGATGAGCGAAGGATTGGAGCGGCAGCGCCAAAAGCAGCGCCGGAACAACCGCAAGGAAACCGAGACAGGAATGTTTTGTCATAATTTCTCCAGACTTATTCAATGCCTTAACTGAAAAAGATTATTCCAGAAACATCCTGAACACCAATCAACAAAGATAATCTATTTCGCAAACGTGGCAACTCGACTTACGGCCAAAGCGCCATTCAGTTTGACCTTCACGACATACATGCCCTTCGAAAGTACGCTGCGGTCAATCGCCATCGAAGTCGTCCCGGCCGAAACGTTCCGGGAAACGCCCAGGCGCATGTTGCCCGCCATGTCGTAGAAATACACCTCGACAAAGCCGGCCTTCGGGGAGAACAGCGCACCGGTCGCCGGATCGAAGCGCACCCCGCTCACGCCGGGAGCGGCAACCGCAATGGCTTCTGGCAACTTCTGCGTACCGTCGTAGAGTTCCACGCCGTCGATACCGAAGGTGAACATGTCGAAATTCGGGCCGCCTTCGCTCGTGAGCGACTTGAACGTAAAGGTATTCACGCCGGCTTCGAGCTTCACGTCGATTTTCGCCTCGGAATAAGTCGTCCAGGAGGTTTCCGTCGAGGGGAAACTGACCGTCCCGACCGATTTCCCGTTCACGTTCAGCGACATGTTGCGCGCATCCTTGCCGCCGTTGGTAAAGCGGATCGTGAGCGTCGTCTTGGCCGTGGTCTTGGAGAAGATTTCCCAGGTACCGTAGCTTGTAATCGAATTCGTAAAGTTGTAGTAGCCGTTCTTGAGGAAGCCCTCGTTGGATTTTTCAGTAAGGCCATCGCCTTCCTTCGGGGTCGAGGCATCCAGTTCAGACTTGCCGTTGTTCACCACGGGAGTCGTATCGATTACGGCCGGTCCCTCGCCCACCACGAACACATTCGGCTGCTTCAGGGACTTCACCATGTCGGGCAGGTAGTAGCCCACATGCGGCGGCTGGTTGTAAGCCGTATTCTGCCAGGCGATAGAAACGCGGTAGGTAGCGTCGTGCATCAGCGTATAGACGCGATATTCGCTCGTGACCGGAGTCGAGATAATGTATATCGTCGTCGGGTCATTCTCGGAGCGCACCACCAGTTCTTCGCGCCAGTCACCGAACAAGTCGGCCACGAGGCTCGGGGTATTCTTGGTGCCGTTGCAACCCGCAGCGCCCAGGGCCTTCGAGCCGTCAAAATAGACTTCGGACTTCTTCGAGCTGGAATTGAACTTGGTCAGGTAGGCACCGTCCAAAAGTTCGTCCTGCACGTCGCCATCAAAGTAGATGCGGAAGTTCGTAGACACGGACGGAGAACCGATCTTCTTGCCCGTCGCGGTCTTCATGCCGCCGCCCTTCGCCGACCAGACTTCGTAGCCGCGGTACTCGGAATCGATATCCGCCGCCATGCCGCGACCATTGTCCACGCCTTCGGCACTCGGTTGCGGAGTACCCCAGATGACCTTGCCATCGGCACCGCGCATTTCTTCGGTGTACTGCGCATTCGTGTGTTCATGCACGTCCCAGAATTCCATGCCCGGATGGTCGGGATCCAAATCGCCCAGGTGACCGGCGTCGCCATGACCGAGCTGAGTGCTGTAACGGAGCGTTCCATCGCTGTTGAGCGTAGCACCACCAAACACGATTTCATCGTAGCCGTCACCATCAACGTCGCCCACAGCGATATTGTGGTTACCCTGTTCATAAAGTCCCTTGCCCGGATCTTCGGACTTGTGGAGCCAACGGAGCTTCAGGTCCTTGCCGTCAAAGTCGTACGCCGCCACATAAGAGGAGGAATAGTAACCGCGAATGAAGATGGCACTCGGATGGACGCCGTCGAGGTAGGCGGTCGCCGCGATATAGCGTTCGCAACGGTTGCCGTAGTCGTCACCCCAGTAGCCCTTGCCGTTTTTGCCCTTCACATGCTGGTTGATATCCCTGCTCGGCTGGTATTCCACGGTGGTAATTTCCGCACCGTCCGTGCCGCGGAACACCGTCAGGTATTCCTTGCCCTTCAAAACAAGCCCGTTGGCGTCGCGATAATCCTTGGACTTGTCGCCCAGCACCTTGCCCGTGCCATCCACCGTACCGTCGGAGGTCTTCACGATCATTTCGGCCTTGCCGTCACCGTCGTAGTCAAACACCTGGAACTGCGTGTAGTGCGCACCCGCACGGATGTTCTTGCCCAGGTCGATGCGCCAGAGACGCGTGCCATCGAGCTTGTAGGCATCGATGAAAACCGTGCCCGTGTAACCCGTCTGGGAGTTATCGTGGGCGTTGCTCGGTTCCCACTTCAAAATCAGTTCGTATTCGCCGTCACCGTCGAGGTCGGCAGCACTCATGTCGTTCGGGGTGTAAGTGCAGTTTTCGCCATCGGGCATCCTCTGGCTCGCGGGAACTTCCAGCTTGAGCGTCTTGTACGGGAAGCTCTTCCCGCTGTTGGAAACCGTCTTGTCGAGCACCACGGAAACGCCCTGTGCCGCCTGTTCCTTGCCACCCACCACGGCAGCCACAGTGTACTTGGATGTCGTCTTTCCGCTCTTGTCGAGATAGTTCGTGCCGGCAGTCTTGCCAATAGTGGCAATTTTTTCGCCATCGCGATACAGGTTGAACTCGGTATCCGGAGACTCCGTACCGAGCAGGCGCCAGCTCACGAGCACGCCCGAACCGACGTTGCTAACCAGAACGCCGCGAGTAAGCCTTTCCATCTGGCGATCCGCCGCAAAGGCAGGGGCAGCCAGCCCAAGGGCAAGCGCAATCCCGAGCGCCGACCTCATAATTCCCGTTTTTTTCGTGCTGAACGAGCTCATAATCAATCCCATATTAATGTCAATCCGGCCATCTATTAATCTAATTCCAAACATAAAAAACCGGACCATGTTTAATATAATTTATTTTACAATAAAAAGTCAACAAATTTAACCAATATTTACAAATTTCAACATTTTCGACAATTGTAACAAAAATAAAATGTCCACACTTTTGCGATTTTGGCGCTAAAATGTGGAGTTAATCACAAGAAAATGTCCGAAACCCCTTTCCTTTTTCTAAATTTCGCACCAATTATGCCCAACTGGTGGAAAAACTTTTCCTGGGAATGGCTCTTCGACTCCCTAGCCGATCGGTCCCCAGCTTTTGTAAGGGTCATTGTCGTAACCGGCAAGTCGTTCCTGTATTACCACGGAATGACACGCGCAGCAAGCCTCACCTACACCACGCTCGTGGCCGTCGTCCCCCTGCTCATCCTGCTCACCTCGATTACGCTCGCTGTCGGGTTCGGCAACTTCATGAGCGACTACCTGCCCATCGTCCTCGACGTGCTCAACCTGGACTGGCCCACGGAACCGATAATCGACATCGTCAAGAACGCCGAACACGTCCCCATCGGAAAGCTCGGGTTCATCGGCGCCCTCGGCCTCTTCGTGACGTTCATTCTCGCGTTCGGGAGCTTGGAGACCAACTTCAACGTCGTGTGGGAAGTCAAGACATCGAGAACGCTCATCCGTCAAATCCAGGTCTACACCCCGTTCCTGGTCATTTTCGCAGGCTTCATCGGGATGTTCGCCGGTTTCGTGAACCACGTCCAGGACGTGCTCACCATGATTGTGGTGGACGGATTCCACTTCTCGCCCGAACTGCTCAAGATTATCATCACCGCCTTCTGGTACGTCACGTTCCACTGCGCGTCCATGCTGCTCATCTTCCTGATGCTCCACGCCCTGCCGGCAAGAAGCCTCAGGCAGCGCGAAACGGGAGTCTCCCCTCCCTACAGCAAGCGCAAGCTGTTCGGTGTTTCGCTCATGGCAACCATCTTCTCTTGGATCGCCATCAATATATACGTGAAGATACTCATGCTCATCCAGACGGCGATGGTCACCCGCATGTCCATCTTCTACGGTTCGCTGGCCTTTATTCCGCTGTTCCTGTTCCTCATTTTCGGCGTGTGGTCCATCATCCTGTGCGCAAACAGCCTGGTATGGACCATCTGCTACTGGCCCGAATCTTCGCAAAAGAAGTGGAACTGGACGGCAACACTGGAGGACGTGCACAATGCAGAACGCACAGAAAAGAACAACTAGCGCCCTGGCGAAGTTCGCCATCGCCATGACAATCACGCTCTTCGCCGCGACCTCGAGTTTCGCCGAGCTCGCGAACATGGGCGAATCCACCGCCCCTGCCGCCGAGAAATCGGACGACGGCATCAGGGCCCTCATCGGTATCGGCGGCGGAAACTCGATGATCACCGACGACGGGACCATCTTCATGAACCTCCGCATCGGTATCGATTTCAATCCGCTCTTTTCATCAGGTCTCTGGGTATCTTCCATCATGAGCGACGTGGAGAACCACAAGGTTGACCACCAGCAGCTGGTGAACTACAAGGCCTTCGGTGGCTTTGTGGAACTGTTCCCGCTGCGCTTCGAAAAGTTCTCCATTTCCGTGCCCATCCAGGCCGGCGGCGGCTCCGTGAGTGCGCTCGAACCCGGCGACGAGGCCTACGAAACCGAAGACTACTTCTTTATCGCCGACATGGCGGTTCACTTCAACTACCGCATCACCAGGATGCTCGAGATTTCCATCGGTGGCGGTTACCGCATGTTCACGGGCATCGAGACGAACAACCTCGAGAACCTGGATTTCTGCACTCCGTTCGGGGAACTCCGGTTTACCGTCAGGGAATAGCGTTATTGGATGTCCTTGCCCCTAAAGGGTCGGCGACATGACGAATACCGTAGAGCGAAGTCGAAGGATCTAGTTAATCACGTTGCCGGTTTCGTGAAGCGCCAGTCATAGGAGTCGTCCAAAGAATGGATCGTTTCATTTCCATACGCGGTTGCAGGCTGCACAACCTCAAGAACGTGGACGCCCAGTTCCCGCTGGGGGGCGTTACGGTCGTGTGCGGGCCTTCCGGGTGCGGCAAGTCGACGCTGGTTCTCGACACCCTGCACGGAGAATCGAAGCGGCGCTACCTGGAAACACTCTCCCCCTTCGCCGCGGAACTCCTGGGCGGCCGCAGGATTGTCCCGCTGGATAGCGCGGAAGGGCTGCCGGCAAGCCTCGCCATCGGGGCAAGCCACGGGGAAACACCCGCAAAATCGTATGCGCTGAGCCTTTCGGAATGCGACGGCACGTTGCGTGCGCTGTTCGCGCGATTCGCAAAACCCGCTTGCCCCATATGCGGCAAGCCCATGGAAAGCACGAGCCGCGAAGAAATCATCAAGGAAATTGCGGGGCTGCCGCAAGGGAGCAAGCTGCAGTTTTTCGCGAGGATTGGGAATAAATCGGCGACCCCGGAACAAGTCCGGGGCGCGAGCCTCGACAAACTTTCGGCGGTGTTCCTGGCGCAGGGGTTCACCCGCGCGATGGCCGACGGCGTGGCCTACTCGCTCGCCGACCTCACGGAAGCCGAACGCAAGATTGTCCCGCAGGAATTTTTCATCGTCGTGGACCGCATTATTGTCCGCGAAAACACGCGCACCCGCATCGCCGAAGCCGTCGATGGCGTCTTGAAACTCACGCACGGAGAACTCATTCTCGATAACGGCGGCAAGCGCTCGCTTTACAGCACGGTGCCGCGTTGCCCCGACCACGGGGCGGGGCAAACAAGACCGCTCGAGCCCGAAGACCTTTCGCCCTACTCGCGGTCTTGCGCATGCGAGGCGTGCGGCGGCACCGGGAGCATCGAACCCGATAGCGCTAATGCGCGGGCCGGTGAAAGCGGTGAAAAGGAATGTCCCGAATGCAAGGGCCTGCGACTGAAGCAGAATCTACTCCAATCGGTCATCGACGGCTCCACCTGGAAGGACATCCTGGAAACTCCGTTCGCGAAACTCGAAGCGAAACTGCATGCGCTTTTTGATGAACGCCTGCTCGCGAACCAGAAGCCCGCATTCAACGCGCTCATCGACCGCATCCAGGCCATCAACGAACTCGGCATCGGCTACCTCACCGCAGGCCGTGCCGGCTACAGCCTCTCGGGCGGCGAAATCCAGAGGCTCCGGCTTTCGAGCCTCTCGACAGGCCACCTGAACGGCCTCCTGATTGTCCTCGACGAACCGGCCAGCGGGTTGCACGCCTGCGACGTGGAAGCCCTCTGGAAAGTCCTCAAGAAGGTCCAGTCCCGCGGGAACACGCTCGTGCTCATCGAGCACAACCCGCTCATCATCAAGAAGGCGGACTGGGTAATCGAAATGGGGCCAGGTGCCGGCGAGAAAGGCGGCGCAATACTTTTCCAGGGAACTGCGAAAGACGTTCTCGAGAACCCGCAGTCGCCGACGGGAACGTGGATCAAGGAATTGCAAGGAGATCGCCAGCGCGGGGATAACAAGAAGGCGGCGAAAAAAACGGGGACGACGGTAAAAAAGGCTGCGGCCATCCCCGTCAAGAACTTCGCGCTGTACGACATGAAGCCCGTCTCGGCAGAATTCCCGGTGCAAAAGTTCAGCGTCATCACAGGCCAGAGCGGCAGCGGAAAATCTACGCTTTTGTTCAAGAACGTCGCCACCCGCGCAAGCGCCGGTGAATTCGAACAACTCGGCATCCAGGCGCTCTCCATACTTTCGACAGGCGACTTCCACGGCAACCGCCGCAGCACGGTCGCGTCCGCCATCAACCTAAACACGCCGCTCCGCGACCTGTTCGCGAAACTCCCCGAAAGCAAAGTCCGCGGCTACACGGCAAGCAAGTTCGCGACGCACGCTCCCGGCGGCCGTTGCGAAAACTGCAAGGGCGAAGGCGTACTTTACGATAGCGCAGGCTACGAAGAAACAGAATGCCCCGTGTGCCTCGGGCGCCGCTTCAAGGACGAGATTTTGGAAGTGCGCTTCAAGTCGCTTTCCATCGCCGATGTGCTCGACCTGGAAATTTCGGAAGCCTGCAAGATTTTTGCGAACATCAAACCGTTCATGGACAAACTGAAGCCGCTCGCCGACACGGGACTCGGATACCTGCGCCTCGGGCAGACTACAGCGCACCTCTCCGGAGGCGAACGCGCACGCCTGCGCCTTTCCATCGCGCTCGCCCGCGCAAAAGCGCCCAACACGCTGTTCCTCTTCGACGAACCCGCACGCGGCCTACATAAGAAAGACATCGAGCACCTGCTCACGCTTATCCACGGGCTCACCGAAGCGGGCCACACCGTCATCGCCATCGAGCATGCGCAGGATTTCGTGAACGCAGCCGACTACGTACTGGAACTCAGCCGCTAACGAACCGCACAACTACAGCCGAGAGTTGTCGCTACAAACGCTGCCGTACAGCGCATCTATCTACGAAAGAATAATCCGGAAGATCGGGAGCCTGAATATACACGCACGTCTTGCAGTGATCCTGCATGCTGTACGGCATCGCCATGCGCTGTGCAGGCCTTTCCAGCAACTCACCCGCTTCGTTCTTAAAACGGCAAACCGGTTTTGCCTGCGGGTCGCGCACATCCAAATCGTATTCGCGCAGCGCGACCCCGTTCACGGCAAATTCCCTGAAACGCGTCAAGACAACCGTTTCGGGACGCCAGCTGAGGTCTATCGTCGTAAAGGTCTTTTCCATCCATACCTTGCCATCGGGGTAATAGTCCGTCTCGACCTTAGAAGAATCGCCTTTCGACATAAAGTATTCGAGATTTCCATCAGCATCATAATGCTTTTTCCACATATCGTTGCGGCAATAGAATGACTCGGTTATTTTCTCGCCCGCATGCGTATAGGTGGTCACAAAAACCGAATCACTTCCCTTGTGTATTTTTTCTTCTTTGACAGCGCCGCCGTCCATTTCAAATTCACCCGCATTATGCCGCTTGTAAGTATAGTGCCATTCGCCCGCCATGCTATCGACTTCGAGCAAAGTTCCGTCTTCCCTGTAGGAGCGCTTTCCCGCCGCATTTTCAGCGTACTTCAAGTTTCCGTTTTTATAATAATCCTTCTTGTATGCAGGCATGACCGACATCGATTCGTAGAATACTTCCGATGCGATTTTTCCATCTGGATAATAGGCCACCTCGCGGCCCCAGGGCGTCACAAAAGAGGCATCGCGCATCAGCCGAAGCGTCCCGTTAGAATCCCGGCATGTCATCACGCCACCATGTTCCTTCAAGATATATACCGTCCGGCACTGCAGACCGTCACGCACCGTATTCTTGATAAGCGCATCGTTCGGATCTACCATTCTCTTTTCGGCAGAAGAACATGCGGCAAGCAAGGCCATCACAAGCAAGAGGAAAAATCGTTTCATTCTTCGCCCCTCCGGAAATGTTCTTCCTTGCAGTCGACAATTTCGCCCTCCACAACCTTGCAATACTTGGCATCTTCAATATACAGATCTCCCTTCTGTATAACGACATCCTCGACATAATGGATAAAGTTTCCCTTCTCGTCGCAAGTATATCCATGTCTCGAATAGTAACCTTTCTGGCGAACTTCCACCGTTGAATCCCTTAAAGCTCCGTCAGGGCGGAAAGATTTGCAATACTGGGCCGAGCTGTCGCCGTACCACAAGATTGCGCACTGGGTAAGCAGTTTCTCTTTAAAAAATCTCTGTTCAAAGATGGTATCGCCCTTCACCGTTCGCAATTCCTGCGGAGAGCCGTCCTTTCCGTAAGTGTTGCATACATCGTAACTCTTTTCACCACGATGCAGCGTCGTGCACGATCTGAGTACCGCACCTTCCATGTCATAAAGTGTATAAGAGAGCTTTCCGATGGAACTGTCTATCTGGACCGATTTCACGTTCCCGTTGGCGAAGAACGTTTTTTCTTCCAGTTTTCCATCGCGTTCCGAATAAAGCATGACGGGCTGGCCTTCGGGACCAAACCGATTGCAGACTTTCCGATTCACAACACTCATAAAACAGGAATGCGACACAAGGCCTTCGGCGTTATAGCGGGTCTCAGATACAACCTTCTGCTCGCCTCCGGCACCTTGGTATACCTTATGTTCTTTCAGTTTCCCCGTCGGGTAATACATCTTGGTTTCCGACAATTCGCCATTGCGGTAAATCGGTTCTGACTTTAGCGCGCCATCCTCATAGAATTGTTTGCAGGCCTTCACCACGCCGCGGCGCGTTTCGCCATCCCAGTCGGGCGGCTTTACTGTATAGCAGGAATCCTTGACAACACCATCGGCATAGTACGTGAGGTCTTCTTGCAGATTGCAAAGCCCGCATTCCTTTATCTGGATTCCGTTGTACCTGGTGATATTTTTCGGAGAACCCGTAGCATAAAACTCGCGCTTCTCTACCAGGGTGTCACCGCGATAGAGGAAATCCTGCTTAACAACCCCATTCTCGTGGAAGAGAGTATAATGCCCGTCGGCGTCGGTCACCCTCTGCGGCTTGCCCGACTTATAAAAAGACTGGCATATTTCGCGCCGCTTGGGCTGCCGCACAATATCGCACGCAGACATAAGCACGCCATCGCCATAGTAAGCGTCACGGTGATAGCACACGCCATCGTTGTACTTGAGCACAGAATTCAGTTTCCCGTTGGAGTAGTAAATCTTCTCTTCGCCGATTTTCTTGCCGTCTTTCTCGGTAAATTCCATCGCGAGGGTGCCGTCTTCAAAATACTGGTGGTAGTTTCCGGCGGTGTCGACCTCGGTATGCAACTTGCCCGACGGATAGAAATACTTTATGGCGCGCGTGCCTCCCTTGTACGATACTTCGAGTTCCAGCGTACCATCGGGATAATTACTCTTGAAAGTGCCATCATGCGGCCTAGACGTAGCAGAATCCTGCCCTGCACAACTGGCGAAGGCAACAACCGTCAAAGCGACGAATATATACTTCACAAGGTATGGCACAAAAACACCCTCTTTCAAGTAAAATAGATTTTTTCAAGACTTTACGTGTCAAAAAACGGCCATTTTTTTGCAAACAAACAGACTAAATCACCACCCCACATCATTTAGTCCGTAAAGAACGCATTTTCAAAGAATTTCAAATGAAAAAAGCACACCAAACGGCGGGACATTTCCATCGTCAGCAAGCCTGGATCCTTCGGTCACTTCGTGGCCTCAGGATGACGCTTACACTACAATCAGTGAGCAAAAAAAAATTGAATGATAAGCCAAGCTCTTAGTCTTTGATGCAACGAACGGAAAGGCCTAGCCTCTTTTCACCAGCTCGTTCCAAAAGAAGCGTTCCACCTGGATAAAAAATTAACATTGTTGCCGCCCACCCATTGCTTTCCGTAGAAGTCCAAAAATAAGCTTGTTTACCGATATGGCCATGACGACCATAAAAATTTCGAAGGCCAGCAGGCAACGCAGAGAATCCTGTTGAATTCGTCGCTTCTTTTTCTTTCCATGCACCTTTGACCATCAACGGAAAGCCTGCGTCCCTCCAATCAGGGACCCCAACATTTGAACGCCCATAAGGCGCAACTCTTTTGAGAAGAACCGTGAACTCATCTTCGCTTGGGAGATGCCAGCCCTCTGGACAAATTCCGCGAATGCGCCCAGAACTTTCGCAATAATGCCGATAGCCACACCCCTTACCATCCGTAGAATATTCCCCGATAGAATCCATTGCACTCGACCATCTATAAAGCCGTCCATATTTAGTGCAGTTAGAATCCTTTCCTGCATAGCAAGATGTCCGCGGATAGAAGAATGATAAATCAGATCGACTAGAATCAGAAGCTGGCATAAAATTTAAGTTTTCCGCCATCCAAGTTTGCTCGCCAATGACAACGGTCTTATATACTTGCCCATCGCGAGAATCCACCAATTCACCATATTCAACATCACTTGAGCAGCCGCTTACAACAAGCAGAGATAAAACAAAAGCAAACGAAAAAAACAATCGACTCTTTAGCATTTCCCAAAAACACATAAAAACCAGCCGCTATATAACGGCTGGTTTTGCATTTTTTTAACAAACTCTTACAAGCAATGGGCGCGCAGGTCGTCGTCGCTCAAAGTGCTGAGGTAAGCAGGCGGCACGTCGAGCACGGTGAAGCAACCGGTCTTGCCGTCCTTAGCCTTCATGCGGAGAGCGGCGCGGGCGTAGGCCACGAGAACGCTCGTCGTGAATTCCGGGTTGGAATCGAGCTTGAGGCTGTATTCGATCACGTGAGTGTGTTCGTTGTTCATGCCAGTCTTGCCGGTACGAATCACGAAACCACCGTGAGCCAGCCCGCTGTGGTTCTTGTTGAATTCTTCTTCACTGATGAAGTTGACCGTGGTGTCGTATTCGTCGAAGTAGTTCGGCATCGTCTTGATGGCGTTTTCGATATAGGCCTTGTCGGCACCTTCTTCGGCAACCACGTACACGAGGCGCGTGTGCTTCTGGCGAGTCGTGAGTTCCGGCATGGAACCGCTACGCACGGCTTCGAGAGCAGCTTCCACCGGGCAGGTGTACTGCTTGGCATTCTTCACGCCCTTGATGCGGCGGACGGCGTCGCTGTGGCCCTGGGAAACGCCCTTGCCCCAGAACGTGTAGTCCTTTCCTTCCGGGAGGATAGACTGGGCGTACACGCGGTTCAGGCTGAACATGCCCGGGTCCCAACCGACGGAGATCATAGCAATCTTGCCGGCGGCCTTGGCGGCAGCGTCGACGGCGGCGAAGTGCTGCGGAATCTTGGCGTGCGTGTCGAAGGAGTCGATTACGTTGAACATGGAAGCGTACTTCGGGGTGAGCACCGGCAGGTCGGTAGCGGAGCCGCCACAAATGATGAGCAGGTCCACCTTGTCCTTCCAGGCTTCCATTTCGGAGACGTTCAGCACCGGAACGCCAGCCGTCTGAATCTTGACCGTAGAGGGGTCGCGACGGGTAAACACGGCGACCAGTTCCATATCGGCAGCCTGCTTCACGGCGCATTCCACACCGCGACCGAGGTTACCGTAACCGAGAATAGCAATCTTTGCCATAACAATATCCTTGTTAAAATTTTTTGCGGGATAAATTATAGAAAAGCCGAAAAAGCCCTGTCAAAAAGGGCATGAAAAAAATTTGCCATATGCCCCTCAGAAACAGGGTGCAAATGGTCTGCAGAAACTATATTTTCCTTGCAATGATTCTCCTTGTCGCCGAAAAGCCCTCTGTCGCCAACCAGCACTACCGCCCGATGCTCGAGCGGCTCGAAGGCGAAAAGTTTACGCAAGGCGACGGATGCCTCATTGGCAAGAACCACTGCATCACCTGGTGCGTAGGTCACCTGATAACGCTCGCCCCGCTCGACGCCTACCCCGGATTCGAGGGCGGCTGGAGGCTTTCGAACCTCCCGCTGTTGCCCGAAAAATTCCGCCTCATGGAAATCGAGAGCACCAAGAAGCAACTGAACGTTGTGCGCCAGATGATGGAACAGGCCGACGTGCTCGTGAACGGCGCGGACGCCGGCCGCGAAGGTAACCTGATCTTTGACCTGGTGCTCGACTTCACGCCATCATTCAAGCAGAAGCAAATCAAGCGCCTGTGGGTGAACAGCTACGTGGCGAAGGACTTGGACAAGGCGTGGAAGAATTTGGAAGACGCTACGCAGCGCGTGAACCTGAGCTATGCCGCACGGCTGCGCCAGCGCGCCGACTGGATGGTGGGGCTGAACGCCACGCGCGCCTACACGCTTACCGCAGGGCGCGGGAAGATGATTTCGGTGGGGCGTGTGCAGACGCCGACACTCAACTTGGTCGTAGAACGCGACACTATCGTAGAGCAATTCAAGGAACTGTTCTACTACAGCGTCGTCGGGACATGGAAAGGGTTCCAGGCGCAATATGTGAAACAGGAAAATGTCATCCTGAGCGAAGCGCCGCAAGGTGCGAAGTCGAAGGATTCAGACAAGAAATCCGAAGGCCTGAAAGTCGCCGTCTTCGAGAAAGAAGCAGAAGCGAACGCCGTCGTGGAGCGCTGCAAGCCGCCCGCAACGGCGACCATCGCAAAAATTGACACGCAGCAGAAAAAACAGTTCCCGCAAAAGCCCTTCGACCTCACGGAACTGCAGAAAGAAGGCAACAAGCGTTTCAAGTTCAGCGCCCAACAGGTTTTGGACTGCGCGCAGAACCTCTACGAAAAGAAACTCCTCACCTACCCGCGTACCGACTCGCAGTACCTGCCCGACACCATGAAGCAAGAGGCTTACGCGCTCGCCATGCGCCTCGCGACGCCCGAGCAGAAGGGCGTAATGCGCAGCGAAAGCGAGAACTTCGTCTTCATCAACTCGAGCAAGGTGACCGACCACTTCGCCATCATCCCCACGGGAGAAGTCCCGAACGGGCTGCCCGAAATGGAGCAGAAGATTTACGACCTCGCGAAAGAACGCTTTGTGCAGGCATGGCTTAAGCCGTATGTGTGGAGCGAGATGGAAATTATCCTGAATGCGCAGGGCGGCGGTTCGGCGGGCTCACCGATCTTGGACACGTTCCGCTTGAAGCTCAAGCACAACGAGGATTTGGGATTCCGCGCCATCATCAAGGAAGAGAAGAAAAAGGGAAAGAAGAAGAAGGGCGAAGGCGACTCCGGCGAAAGCAGCGCTGCGGGCGAAGGCGGCACATCGAACGATAGCGACGAAATCACGAACATCGTCGAAGCGTTCCCGGAATGGAACGTCGGCGACACCGCTCCGTTCGATAGCGTAGAACTGCAGAAGAAAAAGAAGAGCAAGCCCAAGTACTACACCGAAGCCACTCTCCTTGCAGCAATGAAGACCGCCGGCAAACAAATCGAGAACGAGGAACTCGCCGAAGCCATGAAGGACCGCGGGCTCGGAACGCCAGCCACGCAGGCAGGCATCATCGAGACGCTCAAGAAGCGCGGGTTCATTGAAGCGCAAAAGAATTACCTGGTCAGTACCGCCCGCGGGCGCGAAGTCATCGCCCTGATGGACGAGAAGGTCAAATCGCCCGAGATGACCGGCGAATGGGAATACAAGCTCTCGCAGGTCGAAAAAGGCACCCTTTCGCCCGTAGAGTTCCGCGACGGCATCGTCAATTACGTGAAGGAACTCTTCGAGCACCTGCACCAGAAATACGGAAGCCAGTTCGAACGCGAAACCGTAACCGAGGCCATCAACTGCCCCAAATGCGGGCAGCCGTTTGAAATCGCCCCGTGGGGTTACGTGTGCAAGAACGCCGATTGCGGTTTCAAGATGGGCCACACAATCGCGGGCCGCATGCTGAGCCACGGTGAAATGAAGGAACTGCTCGCGAACAAGGCGCTCGGCCCGATTTCCGGATTCAAGAGCAAGAAGGGCACCGAATTTTCGGCCAAGCTCACGCTCGACAAAGACTTCAATATCAATTTCGAGTTCGAAAGCGACGGCAAGTTCCACGGGCAAAAGACGGAATACAAGTGCCCACTCTGCGGCGAACTGCTCGAAGAAAACAAGAACGCTATTTTCTGCACAGGCACTACCGAAGGCGGCGACTGCAACTTCACGCTGTTCAAGACCATCGCCGGGCATGCGCTTACCGCAACTGAAATCAAGGAACTTTTCACGAACGGCCGCACCCAACCCATACAAGGTTTCAAGAGCAAGAAAGGCACAGAATTTGCTGCAGCTCTCAAGTGGGGCGAAGGTGCCGACAAGGGCCGCGCCGTATTCGAATTCCAGCACAGGGACCTCCCCTGCCCCGTATGCGGCGGCAACCTGCGTTTCCGCGGCAGTACTAGCCCGCAAAGCAGTCCGCAAAGTTCAGCACAAGGCGGCAAACAAGACGCGTCCGCAGCCTACATATGTCCGCAATGCAACTACGGCATCCCGCAGGTGTTCTACCAGCGCAAATTCAGCGATGATGAAGTCGAAAAACTGCTAAAAGAAAAAGCGACTCCCGTGCTGGAGCCGTTCAAGAAAAACGAAACCACCTTCCGTGCAGCCCTAGAACTGCGGGAAGGCGGCAAGATCGCCTTCAACAAGCTAACTGTCGAAGTAATCGAAAGTCCGCGCAGCAATTAATTGCGACAAATAATTGTGACCATCAACAGCGGCAATTAACCGAAACGATTTATCAGCGGCAAATAACCGCGACGATTCAACTGCGGGAACAAACCGCATCAATTAGCCGAAGATTTTTGCGTACAGCCCGGGTGCGAACTTCTCGACATAGCCCATCACGAGGATGAACACGATTACCGCGGGTAGAATCCACTTGAAATAGAAGCAAAGGACAGGATTCGTGGGGAAATTGAAACCCTTGCCCAAATTCGCCTCGGCAAGGAAGTTCTTCTGCTTCCAGCCAAAGTTGTGATTGCAGAAAAGAACGAACACGAGCGCACCTAGCGGCAACAACGTATTGGACACGAGGAAGTCTTCCAGGTCAAGCACGCAACTGCCCGCACCGAAAGGTTCGAATCCCGAAAGCACGTTGAATCCGAGCGCACACGGGAACGAGAGCAACACGATAGCGACAAAATTCCAGCGCACCGCACTGCTGCGTTCTACCCCGTGGGCATCAATCCAATAGGCGATGATGTTTTCGAAAACGGCGACCAGCGTCGAGAGGGCCGCAAACGAAAGGAACAGGAAGAATGCCGCACCGCAAAGGCGGCCCGCAGGCATCTGCGCAAACACGTTCGGGAGCGTCGCAAAAATAAGGCCAGGGCCAGCGCCGGGTTCGACTCCGAAGGCAAAACAACTCGGGATAATGATGAGGCCCGCAAGGAGCGCCACCGCCGTATCCAAGAAGCAGATGTGAGCCGCTTCCTTCGGGAGGCTATGCGTCTTGCCGATGTAGCTTCCGAAGATGGTCATGGAGCCGATGCCGAGGCTGAGCGTAAAGAACGACTGCCCGAGCGCCGCAAACAGCACCTTCCCAATTCCCGCTTCCTTCAGTTTCGCGAAGTCGGGCTTGAGGTAGAATTCCAGGCCATCGCCCGCACCCGGGAGCGTAAGCACGCGCACCGCAAGCAGGAGCATGATGAACAGGAGCGCGACCATCATAATCTTGGTCACCCTTTCCACGCCGCGCTTCACGCCGAGCGCAACAATGGAAAGTCCGAGGAACACCGCGACGATCATCCAGAAGCAAAGGAGAGGGCCGTTCCCAAGCATGTCGCCAAAGGCCGCGCCCACCTGTTCGGGAGTCATTCCCATGAGGTCGCCCATGGTGACCATGCGGTAGAAATAATAGAGCATCCAGCCCGTGACCGTCGTGTAGAACATCATGAGCAGGTAGTTGCCCGCAATCATCGGGATGCCCGCAAAATGCCACTTGTGGCCCGGCTTCTCGAGGACATTGAAGGCCCTGCCCACGCCACGCCGCGAAGCGCGACCCACGGTAAATTCCATTACCAGAATCGGGAAACCGAACACCAGCAGGAACAGCAGATAAATCAAGATGAACGCGGCACCGCCGTACTGGCCCGTGATAAACGGGAATCGCCAAACATTGCCAAGTCCGATGGCACAACCCGCCGCGACCAGGATAAACCCTAGGCGCGAACCGAATCCTTCGCGTTTTTCATCCATTACGAGTTCCCGTCAAGATAAGCGTATTGTCCGTACAAGCCGTTCACCGGAACATACCTGCGGCTGCCGTCTTCAGAAATCACGATAGCAAGGCCCTGAACAAAGCCGCACCACTTCTTGAGAGACTCATAGGCCTTGAAGTCTACGGCAAAGTTCGTGCAATAGGCAACAAGCGGAGCGACCGTCATGTCGTGCGAAATCATGATGCCGATGCGGTATTCAGGCGGGAAGGCCGGCAGGATATGCTGGGTCAGGAAGGCGACACTCGTTTCCTTAATGTCGTTGAACGCATCCAGGTAGACTCCATTGTACATCCAGTTGGCAAACGTCTGAATCTGGTTCGTCTCGAAATCTTCTTCCGCATGGGCCGCAAGGAGATCGCTATCCTTCACATAGCCACCGCCAGCCAACTTGGGGACAATCGTACTCGTAAACAGCGAAGCATCACCGCCGCGGCCTACAAAAATGTTCTGTGCGGTCTGCTGCGTACGCACGTAATCGGAATGGGCGTAGAAGATGGGGTCTGTCGCATTCACAGCGGCAATGGCAGCGCCGAGGGCCTGGGCCTGGTTCACGCCCGTATTGTGGAGCGGAGTTTCCCTGCCGGTACCGCTACCGCGACGCGCATGGCGCAGCACAAAAATCACACGTTCCGTGGGCTGGAGAGATGCCAGCAAGTCGGCCACCGGGATAAGTTCTGCATTAGCGGCACTGGCCGCGACAAACGGGGCATCCTTCGCCATTTCTTCTTCGAGAGTGCCGGCCTGATAACCCACACCCGAGACGGAGGAACCCGGAACCGTAGCGCTACTTTCGGGCGGAAGCGCGACAGACGAAGACGACTCAATCGTCTGTGATACGGGCGCAACCTCGGAACTAGTCGGGGCAACAGCCGAAGATGTCGGAACAGCGGAACTCAAAGTCTGATTATCGGCACTAGAGTCGGGAGTTACCGGCGACAAGCCGTTCGATTCTCCACTATCACAGGCTGATAACAAAATGGCGGCAGCAACAGCAAAGCCGGGAATGATTTTCAAGAACGATTTTTTCATATTGTTGTATCCGTATTTTTCTTTAAAATATAAAAGTTTTTTATATTTGTGCCGCAATCAAAACACCGAAAAGGCAAAAATGAGCGAAAATTACAAATACGGTTTTGTGACGGATATCGAAAACGAGGCTTTTGAAAAGGGCCTCAACGAAGATATCATCCGCAGGGCATCCAAGCTCCGCGGCGAACCGCAGTTCATGCTCGATTTTCGCCTGAAGGCATACGAAAAACTTTTGAAGATGGAGCAGCCGAACTGGGGTGAACTGAGTTTCGCGCCGGTGGACCTGCAAGACATCGTCTACTACTCCGCCCCGAAGACCAAGAAGAGCCACGAGAAAATCGAGGACGTGGATCCGGAACTCCTGGCCACCTTCGAAAAGCTCGGCATCCCGCTCGACGAACAGAAGCGCCTTGCCAACGTGGCCGTAGACGCAGTCTTTGACTCGGTGAGCATTTATACCAGCCATAAGCGCAAGCTCATGGAAATGGGCATCCTGTTCTGCTCCATCAGCGACGCCATCAAGGAATACCCCGAACTCATCGAAGAATACCTGGGTTCCGTGGTGCCCGCGGGCGACAACTACTTTGCAGCTTTGAACAGCGCCGTCTTCGGCGACGGAAGCTTCGTGTACATTCCGCCCGGAGTCAAGTGCCCGATGGACCTTTCGACCTACTTCCGCATCAACAACAAGGAAGCAGGCCAGTTCGAACGCACCCTGATTATCGCCGACGAAGGTGCCAGCGTGAGCTACCTCGAAGGCTGCACCGCCCCGGAATATTCGAGCAAGCAGCTGCACAGCGCCATCGTGGAACTGGTGGCGAAAGACAACGCGAGCATCAAGTATTCCACCGTGCAGAACTGGTACGCAGGCGATCGCGAGACGGGAGCCGGCGGCGTGTACAACTTCGTGACCAAGCGCGGCAAGTGCGCAGGCAAGAACAGCCGCATCAGCTGGACGCAGGTCGAGACGGGTTCCGCGATTACCTGGAAGTACCCGAGCTGCGTGCTCCTTGGAGACAATTCCGTCGGGGAATTCTACAGCGTCGCGCTGACCAACGGCCACATGCAGGCTGATACCGGCACCAAGATGATCCACATCGGCAAGAACACCAAGAGCACGATCATCTCCAAGGGTATCAGCGCGGACTACAGCAGCAACGCCTACCGCGGTGAGGTGAGCATCCGCAAGTCTGCTACGGGCGCACGCAACTACACACAGTGCGATAGCATGCTCGTGGGCACAAACAGTGCAGCGCATACCTTCCCCTACATCACGGTAGCGAACGCCAGTTCCACCACCGAGCACGAAGCCACCACGAGCCGCATCAGTGAAGACCAGCTGTTCTACTTCGAGAGCCGCGGCATCAAGCGCGAAGACGCCATCCAGGCTATGGTCGGCGGGTTCTGCAAGGACGTGTTCAAGGAACTGCCCGGTGAATTCGCGACCGAAGCAAGGCAACTGCTCACGCTCAAGCTCGAACACAGCGTCGGGTAAGCGGCTACGAAGTTGGTCGTGTTGTTGGCGCTGGAGCAGAGAGATAGCGCCAAGGCGAAAGAGGTTCGGGCAGCAGATTTTCTATAATATTACATGATGAAGACTCCTGAACAAATTTTCGAAGCGCAAGGCAAAAAACGTTGGGCTATCGCAAATACGACTGCAAAAGAACGCATCGTAAAGTTGCGAAAAATCCGCAAGGCAATCGTCGCGCGCCAGCAGGAATTCTACGATGCCGTTTGGGCCGATTTTCACAAATCCAAGATGGAAGCCTGGCTCAGCGAAATATTCCCCACCCTCGAAGAAATCGACTACGCCATAAGCAACCTGCCGAAATGGATGGAAGACAAGTCGGCAAGCTGGACATTCTACTTTCCGACGAACAAATGCCGTAGTCATTTCGAGCCGAAGGGCCGAGTCCTCATCATGTCGCCCTGGAACTATCCGCTCCTGCTGTCCATCTCGCCCATCGTCGCGGCAATCGCGGCCGGGAACGCGATTATCGCTAAGCCGAGCAACAAGACCCCTCACGTGGGAGCATTCCTGAAATCGCTTTTCGAAGAGATATTCGAAGAAGACGAAGTCGCCGTCATTTTGGGTACGGGAGTCACCCTCGGCGAGGAACTGCTTTCGCTCCCCTTCGACCACATGTTCTTTACCGGGAGCCCGACAATCGGGGCGCACGTCGCAGAAAGCGCAGCCAAGGTCCATGCGGGCGTCACGCTGGAGCTGGGCGGCAAATCGCCCGCAATCATCCTGGACAAGGTCGACATCAAGGATGCGGCACAGAAGTTGGCCTGGGGCAAGTGCCTAAATGCAGGCCAGACGTGCGTCGCGCCGGATTACGCGCTTTGTCCGCGCAACCTCGTAGATGAGCTCGCAAAAGACATTGCGGATAAAATAAAGAGCATGTACGGAGAAACCGAAGAGGCCCGCAAATCTTGCGAATACTTCGTACACACCATCCGGAGCGAGACAGTCCGGCACCACAAGGCAATCGTCGAAGATGCCGTCGTAGGCGGCGCTACCGCGGTCATAGGCGGGACATTTACGGAAAGCGACATAGAAGCCCGCTACACGCCCGCGACCATACTTACCGGCGTCACGCCCGACATGCTCATCATGCAGTCCGAAATCTTCGGACCCATCCTCCCGATTATCGCATACGATTCCCTGGACGAAGCGATCGCGTTTATCCAGAGCAGGCCCAAGCCGCTCGCTCTCTATATTTTCGGGAAGGACAAGGCGACCATCAACCGCGTCATGTCGAATACGTCATCGGGTTCGACATGCGTGAACCACTGCATATTGCAAATAGAAAACCTCTCCGTGCCTTTTGGCGGAGTCGGCATGAGCGGCACCGGAAACTACCACGGGTACTACGGTTTCAAGACGTTCAGCCACGAAAGGAACGTGATGGAGCAAGGCTCCTTCGATACGATGTTGTTCTTCTACCCGCCCTACCACGAAGAAAACGACAAGAGCCTCAGAGCGAGGCTCCAGCGAATCGCAAAGAAAATTCTAGGATAAAAAAGTTATCGAGCCGGCGGGCAAAATGCCGCCGTTTCCGCACTACGGATTCACGTACAGTTTCTTCATCTCGTCGGTGATGGCCATGGGGCGGCCGCGCTGCAAATCCACGAGCACCCACTGCGTCTCGGATTCGAAAATCACCTTGCCGTCAGACACGCGTTCGAATCGGCATTTACGGATGCAGGCAACTCGTCCATAGGCCGCGACCCACGTGGTTCCGCGGATTTCATCATCCAAAAAAGCCTGGTTCTTGTACTCGATGTGCTGCACATGAATCATCCATCCAGCGCCGAGACTCCTCATAAGCGCCGTCCCGCCAACGGAATCGGAATGCGCAATCGCAATATCCTGAATCCACTGCACCGACCACACATTGTTAAAATGATGGTTATCGTCAATCATCTCGGGCGTCACCTTGAAAACGCGGGTAAATTCCATCGGTGACTTATTTTCTTCCATTGCAATGGCCATACAAACCTCCGGTAGGCACAATCTAGAAATAATCCCGGCAGCACTCGTTATTTTCGAAGCGAACGCCGTTCTTGTTTAGACTATTCATTTCATTCCACTAGTTTTATCCCGTCACATTTTTTTATATATATATCAAGAACATGATAAAAAAGTGAGAATGTATGGATTGGAACGACTTTACAAGCCTTACCGCAGAAAACATGCAGGCTATTTGGAACTTTAATACAAAGGATCCGTTTTCTATTCTCGGTATTCATCCGCTCGAGACGGACAAGGGTATCAAGACGGTCATCCGCACCTATCAACCGCAGGCGTCTTTCGTACGCGGAGAATCCTGCGACGGCGAAGTAGAATTCGATTTCGTGAAACTCGGCGACACGGGCTTCTTCGAGGCTATCATCGACATGGACTACAAGCCGTTTTTCTACAACCTTGTCATCCGCCAAGGCGACGGCAACAAATACAAGATTACCGACCCCTACGCATTCCAGCCCGTCCTCTCGGAATTCGACAGGCACCTGATTGCCTCGGGTACGCACTACGAGCTCTACCGCAAGCTGGGCGCTAACCTCGTGGAACACCAGGGATTCAAGGGCGTGCAGTTCGCCGTGTGGGCCCCCAACGCGCGCTCCGTTTCCGTCGTCGGCAACTTCAACAGCTGGGACGGAAGGCGCCATATGATGCGCATGCTCGGCAGCTCGGGCATCTGGGAAATTTTCATTCCGAACCTCGGTGAAGGCGAACTCTACCGCTTCGAAATTCACGGAGCTGACGGAAACCTCCACGTGAAGGTTGACCCGCTCGCAAAACTCAGCGAAAAGCGCCCTGCCACCGCGTCCATCACCACGCACCTCGACGGCTACGAATGGGGCGACGACCTCTACATGAAGACGCACTGGGCCACGAAGGTTTTCGGCTCCCCGATGAACATCTACGAAGTACACGCCGGCTCCTGGAGGCGCGACCCCTCGAACCCGGACCGCTTCCTCAACTGGGACGAACTTTCCCTGACGCTCATCCCCTACCTCAAGAAGATGGGGTACACGCACGTGGAGTTCCTGCCGCTCGCCGAGCACCCGCTCGATGAATCCTGGGGTTACCAGGTGACGGGATACTACTCCCCCACGAGCCGCTACGGCACGCCCGACCAGTTCAGGCATTTCGTAGACCTGTGCCACCAGAACGAAATCGGCGTGATTCTCGACTGGGTCCCCGCACACTTCCCCAAGGATGCGCATGCGCTCGGGCGTTTCGACGGAACCGCCTGCTATGAGCACGCCGACCCGCGACAGGGCGAACACCCGCACTGGGGCACCTACATTTTCAACCTGGGCCGCAACGAAGTCAAGAACTTCCTCATCGCGAACGCGATGTACTGGCTCAAGGAATTCCACTGCGACGGCCTGCGCGTCGACGCCGTGGCCTCCATGCTCTACCTCGACTACGGCAAGGGCCCGGGCGAATGGGTCCCGAACAAGGACGGCGGCAACATCAACTACGATACGCTCGAGTTCCTGAAGCACCTGAACAGCATCATGGGCCGACTCACGCCGCACGCCATCCTCATCGCCGAAGAATCCACGAGTTTCCCGAGCATCACGCGCCCGCCGGAGCAGGGCGGCCTCGGCTTCCACTACAAGTGGAACATGGGCTGGATGAACGACTTCCTGAGTTACATCGAACACGAACCCATCCACCGCAAGTACCACCACAACCAGCTCACGTTCAGCATGGTATATGCGTACAGCGAGAACTTCATCCAGGTGTTCAGCCACGACGAAGTGGTGCACGGCAAGGGTTCGATGCTTGGCAAGATGCCAGGCGACAACTGGCAGAAATTTGCGAACCTGCGCCTCACCTACGCCTTCCAGTACGCGCACCCGGGCAAGAAGCTCAACTTCATGGGCAACGAGTTCGGACAGTTCCGCGAATGGAACGAGAAGCGTTCGCTCGACTGGCACCTCATCAGCTGGGACAGCCACGGCAAGCTCCTGCAGATGATGAAGGTCCTGAACCACCTTTACAAGGAAAACGCGCCCTTCTGGGAAATCGACCACTACTACACCGGATTCGAATGGATCTGGTGCGACGACGCAGACAACTCGATTGTTTCGTTTGTTCGAAAGGACGACCACGGCAACCAAATCCTGTGCGTATTCAACTTCACGCCGGTCGTGCGAAACGACTACCGTTTGGGCGCCCCCTCGCGCGGAGCCTGGAAGGAAATTTTCAATACCGATTCCGAGCTTTACGGAGGTTCCAACGTCGGAAACTTCGGCGAAGTCTGGACGCAGGATATCCCGTGGCAGAACCGCGATTGCAGCCTGAGCATCCAGCTCCCGCCGCTCGCCGCCGTGTTCTTCAAGCTGGAACGCTAATCTCGCACAAGATTCTCGAAAAGCATTAGAAAAGGCAGGTCCAAACGCCTGCCTTTTTTACTTTCTCAAACGCAACAAGCAGTTTAAACTTCCAGGTTCTTGTTCTTTCGCGGAGAAATCGCGATAAATACGAGCACGCTTATAAGCAACAAGAACGGATAGAACATGTAGGGAATCAAGTCGAACGCACTCACGCGAGCATCCGGCAAAGCAGAAGCAATCGCAGCAAGAGCCACCAGCATCTGCGCACCGTAAGGCAAAATGCCCTGCACCACGCAACTGAAAATGTCCAAAAGCGAAGCCGTCTTCTTGGGAGAGATGCGGTATTCATCGCCCATCTGCTTTGCTATCGGGCCCGCCATCACAATCGCCACCGTATTGTTCGCCGTTGCGACATCCAAAGCACTCACCAAAAGACCGACACCCACTTGTCCGCTGCGATGCCCCTTGAACACCTTGTGGATAAAGTCGAGCAGAGCCGCAAACCCGCCATGAATGCGGATAAGCCCGCACAAGGCGCTCACCAGCACCGCCACGAGAATCGTCTCGTACATGCCCGAAATACCGTTCCCGATATTCTGCAACAAGCCAATCATATCGAGCGGTCCGAAAGCAACCATAATGATTGAAGCAGCGACAATTCCCACCAAAAGCACAGTGAACACGTTAATCCCCGTGAGAGCCAACGCCAACACCAAAACGTAGGGGATCAGTTGCACCAAACTGTAAGAATTCTCGGCAACCGCACGAGCCTCCGTCGCGAACGAAATCGCCGTGATAATCGCCACCGCAAGGAGTGCCGCCGGTAGCGCAATAATAAAGTTCACATGGAACTTGTCCTTCATCTTGCAGCCCTGCGTCGAAGTCGCCGCAATCGTCGTATCCGAAATAAAACTCAAGTTGTCGCCGAACATAGCGCCGCCAATCACCGTCGCCACGCAGAACGGAACGCCAAAGCCCGCCATCTGGGCCACCTCTACCGCAATCGGAGAAACCACAGCAATCGTACCGACCGAAGTTCCCATCGCCGTAGAGACGAACGCCGCCACCACGAACAGCACCACCACCGCGAACTGCGCCGGGATAAAGTCCAGGAGCAAGTAAGCCGCAGCCGACGCACTCGAGCGCCCCAAAATCCCCGCGAAAATGCCTGCGCAAAGGAAGATGAGAATCATCAAGAAAATATTGCGGTCGCCCAGCGCCCCCGCCATGATGTTCATCTTCTTGTCGAAATTCAGCTTGCGGTTCTGCATGCACGCCACAAAAATCGCAATCAAGAACGCCGCCACGATAGGAATGTTGTAGAACCCCATCGAAATATGGAGAACGTATTCAAACGTAATGCCAAGCCCCAGATAAAGTACCAGGAACACGGCGACCGGCAAAAGGGCAATCGGGTTACCCTTGATTTTATCTTCAATGTGTTCGTTCTGCATGCAAAAAAAGATAGAAAAAGCTCAGCCAAAAGCCAAGCTTTCAATAACCAGTGAACACTCCGGCATAAAGCTCGGAATATCAACTAATCTTTTACACAACGAATGCTGATATACTCAAAACTTGAACAAAAAAATCCAACTCTCGGACTCGAATTAACTACAGCACATTCATAGTAGCCATCTTTATCCATAATTTCTCTGTTCGTCCAGAACGACGTATGTTGACCATTCGTGTGGCAACTGACTGCGTTTTTCGAATAAACATACCTGCAATTACCAACAGGAAGTGCTGTAAATTCAAAGTCATCCGCACTCGTCTGTCTATCGTATTCCTTCCAGCCATAATCCGATTTTAGCGAAAGATAATCGATCAATGCATGAGACTCTATCAACTTGATAAGGCTATTAAAATCATCAGCCGACGGAAGATGCCAGCCAGCAGGGCAAGCCGTTAACGCAGCCGAATGAGTATAAAAGCGCCCCGGTTTTTCGAAATCTATTTCACCCACGAATTCTATACTAGAATCGGCCGCAAAATTAAGGTTTTCCTGCATCCAGACAGTGTTTCCAAGGCGAATTGTCTTGTAGGTTTGGCCATCACGCGGATCCACTAAAGTGCCCTTGTTCTCACGAATACAACGGACAAACTGTTTGTCACTTTTATTTGAGCCTCCGGACTTTTCAACGGAATCGTTCAAATAACTATAGCCATCTAAATAAAGAATTGATGTTGCCGCATGATCCGCATCCACTTCTTCAAGATCCCAAAAATAAGCGGCTTTATTTCCAGAATTCCAACTCATTTCACCATCATATTCCGAATAGCGACCGGTCATGACATAGTTAATTTCGCCCTTATTTTCCACACCTGACGTTGCAATCAGTTTCTCTAACAAATTCCAATCCTTCGAGGTTGGCAAACGATATCCATCAGGACAAGCCTGCTTGGCAGATTCCCAATTATAGGCACGTCCAAGCAAATCGCAATTCTGTTCAACATCGTTGTAGCACCAGCTAGAATCACTTGCATAATTCATATTGCGATTAAGCCAACGCTGCATTTCAATATCGACAATAGGATAGACTTGTCCATCGCGAGGGTCCTTAAGTTCGGTATTCGATTCGATTTCTTCAGAAGACGAACTTTTTATTTCAGCAGTAGAGCTAGAGATAGAGTTTCCTTGCGAATTAGGAGTCTGCACGCTACTCGAAGATTCATTTACAGATGATTCACTTGCATTCGGAGACGTGCTAGAATCATCTCCACAAGCGATGAGAAGTGTTGTAACCAAAAGAATTTTTTTGTAATCCATATAAAATCTTCCTTCTGAATTCTATACAAAATATAAAAAAGGAACGCCCCGGCGTTATGCCGAGGCGTTCGCTTCAAGTTCGAATCCTATCGCGCCAAGCGCTCCAGGATGACATTACTCGATGGTGATGAGCGTGATGGTGCGCTTGCCGACCTTGACCGGCTTGCTCACGTCAACAGGCTTCGCCTTCTTGGACGGGTCGTTTGCCCAGCCCTCTTTGAGCTTTTCGGAGCTCTTGTCGAGAACCTGCATCTTGGCCTTGCCCTTGAAGCCCGGAATGTCAATCTTGAGTTCGTAGTCGCTGTACGGGCTCTTGTTGATCACCAACAGGCTCTTCTTCTTGCCGTTTTCGGTGTAGTAGGTCGTAATGAGCGATTCCTTGTCGCCGGTAATCACGGTCTTGAGGAGCTTGCCGCGGAGAGCGTCAGAAGCCATCTGGAATGCCCAGTAGCTCGGACGCGGGCAGTTCATGCAGTCTTCTGCAGAACGGGTCAGGTAACCGTAGTCACCGCCTTCCGGAGTGATG
>NZ_JAFZKX010000073.1 GCF_017551775.1 Fibrobacter sp.
CAAGTACGTTACTGGCGCCTTCCCGTCTGCTTGCGGTAAGACGAACCTCGCCATGCTCATCCCGACTATCCCGGGCTGGAAGGTCGAAACCATCGGTGACGACATTGCATGGATGAAGTTTGGCAAGGATGGCCGTCTCTATGCTATCAACCCGGAAGCCGGCTTCTTCGGCGTTGCTCCGGGCACCTCTGCAGAATCCAACAAGAACGCTCTTATCTCTGCAGAAAAGAACACCATTTACACGAACTGCGCACTCACTGAAGATGGCGACATCTGGTGGGAAGGCATCGGCTACCCGGCTAAGGGCAAGCTCGTTGACTGGAAGGGCAAGACCCGTGACGCTCTCCCGAAGGACAAGGCTCCTAAGGGCGAAGAAATGGCTCACCCGAACGCTCGCTTCACCGCTCCGGCTAAGCAGTGCCCGTGCATTGCCAAGGAATGGGAAGATCCTGCTGGCGTGCCTATCTCTGCAATCCTCTTCGGTGGCCGTCGTCCTTCTACAATTCCTCTGGTGCACCAGTCTCTCAACTGGAACCACGGCGTGTTCCTCGGCTCCATCGTGGGTTCTGAAATCACCGCTGCTTCCACCATCAACGCTGCTGAAGTCGGTAAGATCCGTCGCGACCCGTTCGCCATCCTCCCGTTCTGCGGCTACAACATGGGTGACTACTTCAAGCACTGGATCGAAATCGGCAAGAAGTCCTCTGAAGACAAGCTTCCGAAGATCTTCTACGTCAACTGGTTCCGTAAGGATGCCAACAACGAGAAGCTCCCGGGTGGCTTCATGTGGCCGGGTTACGGCGACAACAGCCGCGTGCTCGCTTGGATCTTCGACCGTTGCAACGGCGACAACTCCAACGTTGTTGAAACCGCTATCGGTTACATGCCGAAGACCCTCAACACCGAAGGTCTCGCTGACTACTACAAGGAAACCCTCCCGGAAATCCTCAAGGTTGATGTGGAAGGCTGGAAGAAGGAACTCGCCGACGTTAAGGAAAACCACTATCCGAAGTTCGGCAGCCACCTCCCGAAGGAACTCTCCGAAATCATCGACATGATCCAGGATCGTCTCAACAAGGCCTAATAAGCGCCTTTTCCTAACGGAAAATCCTTAAAAGATTCGCGACCCGCCGCAAGGCTGGCCGCGGTCTTTTTTTTATGGGCGCGCGCTTAATTTATATAGATACGCCGTTGATTCTTGTAGTTTGCCTTTAATCTGCCGAAATATTGCGCTAATCGGGCAATTCACATACGAAAATGTGTCGCGCCTGCATTTTTTTTTATATTTGCCGCGTGATTGAAAAGAAAAAGAAGAACCCGTTGTTTGAGCTTTTTATGCGACTTGTCATGGTGGTTGTTATTTACACCGTGCGCGTTTTCTTGTATGTGTGGTACCGCCCGAAGGTGGAGTTCGTAGGGGAGTCGGTGAAGTCCTCGCGCCTCAAGACGCCCTCCGTGCTTATCGCGAACCATACCAGCATGCTCGACCCCCTCATGATGCTCGCCATATTCTTCCACAAGAGGAGCATCGTAGTGGCCAAGGACCAGGTGGAAGACCCGCATTTCAGCTGGGCGCTCACGCGCGTGAAGTGCGTGATTCCCTGCGATCGCTTCAATCTCGATACCGAATGGGCGCTCATCGCGAAGAAGGAACTCGAGAAGGGCAACTCCGTGATTATTTTCCCCGAAGGCAAGTGCCGCTACGACGGCCTGCTGAATGAATTCAAGACGGGCTTCGCGTTCCTCGCGCGCAGTACGGGCGCTCCCGTGGTTTCGGTGGGGCTCGACGGCATATACAAGTTCGGCCACCGCACCCGCGTTATTGTGGACGATGCCGAAAAGATCGAGCGCGTGAAGGGCGTGCCTTCGTCCAAGCATCTCGCGGAACGCAGCGAATACTTCCGCCAGAAGGTCTGGAAACTCAAGCAGAAGGCGCTCGGCGTCGCTGAAGCTCCGGTATTGCCGGTGGCGGCTGAAACGCCCGAGGAGGTGCAGGCGTGAAGACTGGACTCGTTCTAGAAGGCGGCTCCCGCCAGACCATGTTCAGCGCGGGCGTTTTGGATACCTGGCTCGACGAAGGCATCGAGTTCAATTACGTCTCCGGTGTTTCCGCCGGTGCGCACGCCGCGGTCAATTTCGTTACGCGCCAGCAGGGGAGGCTCAAGTTCATCGTGCTTCCGACCCGCCTGCAGGAGGGCAAGAAGTGGGCGAGCAAGTTCATCGGAATCCAGAAAGAATTCCATGCGCTCAACTACCTCTCCGCCGACGGCAAGATGCCGTTCGATTTCGATACTTACTCCAAGTCGAAGATTGAATGCGAGTTCGGGCTTACCTGTTGCGAGACGGGCCGCGCCGAATTCAAGTCCGAGAAAAACGACAAGTGGCGCCTGCTCGACATCATCAGCGCGAGCTGCGCTCTCCCGATGCTTTTCCCGATGGCGCCGCTCGACGGCAAGCACTATGCCGACGGCTGCATTACGGTCCCGATTCCATTTGAACGCGCCTTCGAGAGGGGCTGCGACAAGGTGGTGGCCGTGTCGACGCATTACCCGGGCGAGGCCGTGACGGACTTCCGCAAGTACCGCGCCATCCTGAACCCGATGTACAAGCGCAAGTACCCCGAACTTTTCCGCGCGCTCATGCTGCGCCTCAAGCGCTACGACAAGATGTTCCTGCAGATGGACAAGCTCGAGAAGGAAGGGCGCCTGTTCCTGATGCGCCCCGAAATCGACCTGTGCGACCAGTTCGATACCGACATGGCCAAGATGAACGAGTCTTACGACCACGGTGTCGAGATCGCCAAGCGCCGCATGGACGACCTGAAGGCCTTCCTGGAACTCTGACATTCTGTAAAATTTTACTTACAAAACCAAACAAAAAGGCGAAACCTACAAAAATGTAGGTTTTTCTTGTTTAGACCCCCTAAATTTAACGAAAAAAGGCAATTTACAAAACTTGCAAAATACTAACTTACAAAAATGTAAGTTTTTGTAGATTTTTGCCGTTTTTTCGCATTTTACAAGTGCGCTTTGCTATCTTTAATCCCGTTAAAATCATTAACAATCAAAACTCTCAATGGAGATATAAAAAATGGCAATTAAGAATGCTTACCTTCAGAAAGTCTATGACAAGGTCGTCGCCCGTGATCCGGACCAGGCCCTTTTCCACCAGGCTGTCCGTGAATTCCTCGAATCCCTCGACCCCGTCCTCGAACAGGACAAGTCTTGGGAAACCAACGGCGTTATCGACCGTCTCGTCGAACCCGAACGCGTGATCACTTTCCGCGTTCCTTGGCTCGATGACCAGGGTAACGTTCAGGTCAAC
>NZ_JAFZKX010000074.1 GCF_017551775.1 Fibrobacter sp.
GGAATGCGAAAAGTTCAGCCACGTGATTCACCTGGTCTCTGACGTGCAGGGCCGTGTGGCAAAGAGCAAGAAGGCTATCGAAGTGCTGCGTTCCAGCTTCCCGGCCGGTACGGTGAGCGGTGCTCCGAAAATCAGCGCCATCGAAATCCTCTCCGGCCTCGAAAAGGTCAAGCGCCGCTTCTACGCGGGTGCCGTGGGTTACATGGAATCCGATGGCGACCTCGATTTCTGTATCGCCATCCGTTGCTGCCTCAAGCAGGGCAAGACCATCAGCCTGCAGGCCGGTGGTGGCATTGTGGCCGCCTCGAACGCCGACCGCGAATTCGAAGAAACGAACGAAAAGCTCGGGGCCGTGAGAGCTGTCCTGGAGGGCGAAAGATAAACCCTACGGATTCTCCAGGATGACAACACAGAAAAGACTTTAAAAAGAGATTAAAACTATGATCGTCATTATCGACAACTACGATTCCTTTACCTACAATGTCTACCAGGCCATTGCAAAAATCACCACCGAAGAAATCCGCGTGCTCCGTAGCCGCGAATGCACCATCGCCGACATCGAGAAGCTGAACCCGAGCCGCCTCATCGTGAGCCCGGGCCCGGGCCGTCCCGAAGATGCGGGCATTTCTGTGGAAGCCATCAAGCACTTCGCCGGCAAGCTCCCGATTCTCGGTGTTTGCCTCGGTCACCAGGCCATCGGTTACGCCTTCGGCGCCAAGATCGTGCAGGCCAAGTTCATCAAGCACGGCATCGCCGAAGAAATCGATCTCGACGGCAAGGGACTTTTCCGCACCATCGGCAAGAAGAACATTTTCACGCGTTACCATAGCCTCGTCATCGACGAATCGACGCTCTCTTCTGATTTCGAAGTGACCGCCCGCGCTACCGACGGCGACATCATGGGCATTCGCCACAAGACCTTGCCGATTGAAGGCGTGCAATTCCACCCGGAATCTATCGCGAGCGGCCGCGCCGACGAATTCTTCAAGGCCTTCCTCAACTACCGTCGCGAACCGCTCGATGTACGCGGCATCTTGAACACGCTTACCGCAGGCCAGGACCTGAGCCGCGAAACCGCCGAAATGTTCATGGAAGACTTGACCGACGGCATCATGGATGAACGCCAGATGGCTGCCATCTTGACGGCCCTTTCCAGCAAGGGCCCCGTGGCAGAAGAAATCGCCGGTTGCGCCAAGGTGCTCAGCAGCAAGAAGCGCAAGTTCCCGTACAGCGGTGACGAACTCACCGACATCGTGGGTACCGGTGGCGACGGCAAGGGAAGCTTCAACGTGAGCTCTCTCTCCGGCCTTATCGCCGCCAGCTGTGGCGCGAAGATCGCGAAGCACGGCAACCGCGCAGTCTCTAGCAAGTCCGGCGCCGCCGACTTCTACACCGCTGCCGGCTTCAAGCTGGACATGACTCCGGACAAGGCCGCGAGCGTCATCGACAAGACGAACTTCGTGTTCCTCATGGCTCCTGTCTACCACAGCGCCATGCGCTTTGCCGGCCCGGTTCGCGGTGCCCTCGGCGTGAAGACCATCATGAACCTGCTCGGCCCCCTCACGAACCCGGCCGAAGCCAAGTACCTGATGCTCGGCGTTTACAGCAAGGCGATTTTGGAACCGTTCACCAAGGCGGCAAAGTCCCTCGGCGCAAAGCGCGTGATGGTCGCCATCTCCGATGACGGCTACGACGAGATTTCTCCGTGCGTCCCGACGACCATTGCCGAAATCTTGGAAGACGGCGAATACCGCGAATACCGTATTGACCCGAAGGAATTCGGCGTCCCGGCCGTGGACCCCGAAGACCTCGCTGGCGGTACGGGTGTCGACAACTTCAACCTCGCTCTCGACGTGCTGAACGGCAAGGGCCGCCCGGGCATCAAGTATGCCTGCGCGCTGAACGCCGGTGCCGCTCTCTACATCAGCAAGAAGGCCGCAAGCCTCAAGGAAGGCTTCGACAAGGCCATCAAGGCGATGGAAGACGGCTCCGTTCTCAAGAAGATCGAAGAAGTCAAGGTCGCGACGAACTCGTAACGAAAAAGCGTTGGCCTAACAAGCCAACGCAAATTCCCGTAAAAACGTTCCCGTTCCGGAGCGTTTTTACCACCTCTTTTCGATTGCGATTCTCACTGCCGTACAAAAACCAACCGCTGCAACGATACTCATAACACATTTTTCGAACATTGTTCCCAGGAGCTGCTGAACGACGCCAAATAAAGACAGAGGCAACAAGACGACCAAGATAACGGTAAGTACGATTCCCCAGAATTTGTTGAGCCTTATTGGAATTATCCGGCTTGCAATCAATGTAATCAGGATTCCCACAATGGCAACGACAATGGAACTCACCGAAATCTGACAAGCCGCTTCGAGCGATTCCGTCCTTCCGCCATTCACCCACTGATAAGGAACGATACTCAATATCACGAAAATGTGTACAAGTATGTTGACAAGGCCCGCCGAAATATTCACTATTCCAGTTTTTCTCAAATCAAATTTTCTAATCCATTCCAACATCGTAGAACTAACCTCTAGAAAACAAAATAAAAAAACAACTCCTGTTTGATTACCATTTTTTCTAAAGTTCGTTGAAAAGGACAATATGAGCGAAGACATTCTTGCAAAAATCGTGCGCATGCGCAAAGCCGACATCGAAAAGCTGGGCCTGAATTTCGGCATCGACATTCCGGAAAAGCGCCGCGTTGGCCATACAGAATTTCTCGGTAACGCGGGAGCGATTCTCGAAGTCAAGCGCGCATCGCCTTCGAAGGGCGATATCGCTCCGGACTTGGATCCGCTCGAGCTCGCGAACACCTACGCGGAAGCTCACGCCCAGGCGATTTCGGTACTGACCGAAGGCAATTTTTTCAAGGGTTCGCTCCACGACCTGATTGCGGTAGCGGACCTGATGGAACTGCGCCGTTCGCAAAAGTTGCATGCCTGCGCGGTACTCCGCAAGGATTTCTTGCTCTATGAAGACGAAATCGACATCGCTTACCGTTGCGGCGCCGACGCCGTCCTGTTGATTGCACGCATCTTGGATGACGAACAGCTCGTCAAGATGGCGAAGCGCGCCCAGAGTTTCGACATGCAGGCCTTCGTGGAAGTTCGCGAAAAGGACGATTTCCGCAAGTTGCAGATTGTGACGGAAGCGCTCGGCGATGCCGCCTCGAAGACGATTGTCGCGGGCGTGAATTCGCGCGACCTCGCCACCTTCCATACCGACCCGCTTGTTCCCGCAAGCGTACGCAACAAGCTTCCGGCAAAGGCGGTTTTCGAGTCGGGCATCCATAGCGCCGCCGACGCCGATTATGCGCGCAGCCTCGGGTTCACGGGCATCCTCGTAGGGGAAGCCGTCGCGAAGAACCCGCCGCTCGCCAAAGATGTGGTCAGCGCATTCGAAGGCGGGTGCGAAAACGCGAAAGGCAAGTTCTGGAAGAAATTCGCGGAACGTCGCGATGACCGCCGCACAGTTCAAGCCGAAGCAGTTCAAGTCGGCGCAGTTGCAGACCCGAGCAAAGCCTGCGCATCTCGCGAAAATCGCCCGATGGTCAAGATTTGCGGGATTACCCGCGAAGAAGACGGCCTGCTCGCCGCCGAACTCGGCGCGGACATGCTCGGGTTCGTATTCAGCAAGACAAAGCGCCTCACCACCGAAGAGTTCGTGCGCAGTTTTGCCGCGAAAATTCGCACGGTTCGCACGCCCGAAAGCACTCCGCTCCTCGTCGGCGTCATTACCGAGACCGATTCCCCCGAAGGGCAGGCCGCCATCAAGCTCGCACAAGAAGGCGTCTTGGACGCAGTCCAGTTCCACGGAATCGGGGCCGGAGCCGAATACGGCGACCTTGCGCATTATTGCGCAGTTCGCGTCGGCGAAGAATCCGATTTCGACAAGGTTTCCGCCCTACGCACTCACGGCGAACCCCGCATCTTGCTGGACGCGAAAGTGGAAGGCATTCCCGGCGGTACAGGCAAGCAGATTCCCGAAAGCCTGCTTCGCGAAAAAGCGGGCGACATTCCGCTGTGGCTTGCGGGCGGCATCACGCCCGAGAACGTTTCTGCGATTTGCGGGAAGTTCAAGCCCGAACTTGTCGACGTCTCGAGCGGCGTAGAAAGCGAACCGGGAATAAAAAGCCCCGAAAAGCTTCAAGCGCTTTTCAGGGAATTGAATAAATAGCTGGCGGTTAACGGACGCGAACGCGAAGCGTTTCCGAGCCCCCGCGAACGAAGTACACGCCCTGCGCAAATCCCGCAGACTTCAGGCCAAGCGAGATTTCGCGCACGGAGTGCGCTCCGGCGATTTCCACTTCGCCCAAGAACTTGCCCGTCACGCCGAACACCTTGTAGGCGGCCGGCCGCACGAAATCGAGTACCGGCAAACCGCCAAACGCAATCGACATCGAGGTATCCTTTTGGTCGACATCCGAGGAATCATGCGCTGCCGTATCCGCGACAGCGGTATCCTTGACCGTATCGACAGGCGTCACAGCCACGGTATCGCTCCAAGAACGTTGCATGCGGTCTAAGCCCGACTGGTTCACGATTTCGAGTTTGATATTGGCGCCTTCGCCCGAGCGCTTGGTCATGCTGTACCAATCGCCATCACGCAGGCCCGGCCAGTAGAAACTCCCCATCTGCCATTCGCGCAACTGATCCGACATGCCGCGGATATAGGCCATAAAGTAGTTGGTCGGAGTAGAATTGTAGTCCATGTAATCGTAATGCACGCCGTTCTTTTCGCCCGGAGCCATCGCGCCGCCCCATTCTGTACAAACAGTGCGGTCGACATACTTGCCCACCTTTCCCTCGAAACTCCTTTTCCAGCCCTCTTCGGTAGTGATGCTCATGTTCCAGAAGGTGTATTCATGGACAGCGAAAAGGCAGCCCTCAAAACGCGGGTCGTCGGCAATATCGGGAACGTTCCAGGCGAGTCCCGAGCCGTCGAGTAGAATGTGATCGCGCGGAACGTTAGGGAACTTTTCGAGCCAGGTCGCATATAGATTACGCAGTTCGTCCTTGCTGTACATGTGCGGCTCGTTGAAAATTTCGAAATAGGCGTTCGGATGCGCCGCATATTTTTCGACAAGCTTCGCCCACATTTTCCACCAGTCATCCATATTCTTGGGGCCGGAAGGCTGCGCAGGTCCCCAATAGCACATCACGAGGCGCCCGCGCTTGAGCGCAACATCCAACACGCCCGAATAGGCATCCAAATTCGTAAGGACGGTCGGTTCGTTCACCGGAATGCGCACGCTGTTCGTTCCAAGCAACTCCTGGAATTGCCCGATAACTTTTTCCGCCACCGTAGTAGCCGACTGGTAATCGTACGATTGGTTGAGCCCGGAAAGCACCAGGATATCCGAAACGAAATTATCCCGTTTGTCGGCCCAGTTTACACCGCGGAACTGGTTTGTTATCGCAAAGGCATTCGCGACGAGGGCAAATGCCAAAACCGAAGCAATTTTTGCTTTCATAAAAACATCCTCATTTTTGTCACCAATAAAAAAATACCTTCAACACAAAAAAAATGAACCCCTTAGAAAGGAGTTCATATTGATAAATAGTCTACGGCAATGATTGTTTATTTTATGCGAACTTGATGACCAAGCACATCAAAGCGGCGGCCGTTCTTTTCGACAAACAGCTGGCTGCCGTTTTTGCGGAGACGAGCCGCAGAGGCGTCGCGCACCGTCGCAGGAATTGCCGCGCGGAGGCCATCCGTTTTGCAGGTTTCACCAGCGCAGAACTCAACCCAGTCGATGTCCATCCAGTCGCCGGTTACCGTAAAGCGCAGGATGTGCTCGCCTTCGGTCAAGCTGACCTTCGCTTCAACCGTGTTGTATTCATCGTAGTTGTCTTCACCGGTGGTCGCCTGCGGAACAGGAATTTCTTCAGTAATGTCCTGGCCATCCATGGAAAGCTTAAAGCTGGAAGTATTGTTGGCAGAAGCCACGGAAGCGTTCATGGTGTAAGTCCCAGTCTCGGCGACCTTCACGGTGTATTCGAGCCATTCGCCAGCCTGGTTGTAACCCACGATATAGCCGTCCATTTTCTTGTAGATATCGACGCCCGTCCCTTCGCGATAGCTATTGCCACCATTGCTTTCGGCGCCATGGTCTTCAGCATCGTTTTCGCTGTAGGTGGTGTTGCCTTGGCCCACGCCGTTAATATCGAAATCTTCCATTTCGATCTTGCCCGGAATGGCGAAAGCTTCGCCCTTGAACGGCGCGCGCGGAACCGGCTTGAGAACCAAGCGGAGCAGTGCAGAGCCGTGAGCCGGGAGTTCGATAGAAACGTGGGAAACCGGGCCCAAGTCCTTCTTTTTCCAAGCATCGCGAACTTCCACTTCGCCTTCTACGCCAATGTCCTTGAAGTCGCATTCGACTGTCTGGGTAGAGCCATTGTTGTTGAGGAGAGCCACGGCAATATCACCGTTCTGCAAGGGCTTAGTCCAAACCTGCTTGCCGTTCTTATCCGAGATGCGGTGGCCCTGAACACCCAGGGAATCCTGGTTGATGGCAATCATGTCCTTGTTCAGGTAGAGTTCCTTGGTCTCGTTGCTCATCTTGCGCACGTCGGAACTGATCATGATGGGAGCAGCCATAATGGACCACATCGTCATCTGAGAACGCTGTTCTTCGTAAGAGAGGCCGTTGTTGCCCACTTCGAGCATGTCCGGGTCATTCCAGTGACCGGGCTTTGCAATCTGCCAGTACTTGTTGTTGGCGTCGATAATTTCGTAAACGCCGCGGTACCAGGACTGTGAAATCCAGGCGGGGCCGATATCGAAAGTGGTGCGCCAGAGGTTCGCAATTTTAGGCATCCAGTCCTTGTATTCCCACATGCAAATACTGAACACGATGTCGCGTCCGGAATTGCGGAGGGCCTTGGACATAGCGGTATAATCTTTTTCCTGGGTATTCGGGTCAGAATCGCAGTTATCGTACTTCCAGTAGTCTACACCCCATTCAGCGAGCTTCTTGGCGTCCTGTTCTTCGTGACCATTGGAGCCGCTCTGGCTCTGCCAATTGCTGTTGTAATGGTGGCAGGTACGCTTACCGCGGTCGCCATAAAGACCGAACTTGAGCCCCTTCTCGTGCACATAATCGGCCAAGGCCTTCATGCCGCTCGGGAACGTTCTCGGGTTGTTCTGGAGGTTGCCTTGAGCATCGCGCTTGGTATCCATCCAGTTATCATCGAGGTTAAGGTAAATGTAGCCGGCGTCCTTCAGGCCAGAATTGACCATCGCATCGGCGATTTCCTTAATCTGATTTTCGTTAATGTTTTCGTGGAACACGTTCCAGCTGTTCCATCCCAACGGCGGCGTAAGCACCAAACTATCGGGATGCGCGAAAACCTGCGAAGCAAATCCCAAAAGGGCAAGGGCGCAAACCCCGCCAAGCGAGTTCTTTTTTAATCCAAACATCTTCATCTCCATAATTGTTGTTGCTTTAAAAATACACCCCAAAAACAACAATCAATCATTCAAAAAGGCAAATGCCATTGCTAATTTATCAACGGCATTTCCTTGCAAATCATCGCGAAACGGGTACCAAGATCGATTTTTTACCGTTCAGGCCGCGCAACAGGTAGATACCCTCCGCAAAACCGGCGCGTTTCAGCGTTTCCGCCTCGGTCGCATCGCTGATTTCAACCATTCCGAGCCTGTGACCGCGCAAATCGAACACCGCATAGGCGGCGTCCCGTTCGGCAGAAAGGCGCAGGTTGCACACGATTCCGGCCGGATTCCCGGTATCTGCGGGCGCATCCACCTTCTTGAGCACCACGTTATCGAGCGTGAGCGTGCCGGTGGCAGCCCCCGCATTGAAACTCAGGCGGCTGTTGGTATCCGTCGCAGCCGTCATCTGGAACTTGAAAGAGAACGTCTTTGCCGACGTACCGATTTCAAAATTCTGTTTTTCGCTGAGATAACTTTCCCACGGGTCGGTATGCTGTTCCACGTTCACCTCGAGGGTGCGGGCAGCGCCGGCGCTTGCGTCAAAGCTTATTTCGTACCACTGGCCTTTTTCCAGGTGTAAATCATGCTGAATCAACTGCACCTGATAATTCTGCGTACCGATGGCAGAAATATCGAGCTGGTACTTGCCGCCCTTCGCCTCGCCTACCGCACTCGCATCGCCATGCAGCTGCAAATCCCAGGCCACCGCGCTGGAATCGAAACCGCCATTGAAGATGCTGTCGCGGTTAGTGGGCACCACGATCGCGGGGGGCGGCGGCGTAATGCTGGAGCCATCCAAGGAGTAGTTCTTCACGAAGTTCCAGATTTCCACGCTCGTATTGACGCTGACGGCCTCGTCCATGGAGTACCAGTGACCCTTGCCTTCGATAGTCAGCAAGCGCACTTCCACGCCATCGTTACAACCGCTCCAAATTTCAAGAGAAGCCGCAGAGCCCGACTTTGTCGACGGATAAGGCTTGATTTTCTGGGAGTTCGAAGAGCACTTCTGCGCATTGACCCAGCTCTTGAGGGTATTCACGGTGCTGTTGTAATTCACCACGTCGTCGGTGGTGCCGTGCGTGTGCATAATCGGCATCGCACGCTTGGGCGAGCTCGGGCTTCCACCACCCGAAACAGGCGCGATAGCCGCAATCTGGTCACCCATCTTGTTTGCCACATGGTAGCTCATCATGCCGCCCATCGAGAAGCCCGAAACGTAAACGCGGTTCTTGTCGATGCCGTACTTGTTGTACATCTCGTTGATGATGGCCTTGATAAAATTAAGGTCCTTTTCGCCCGAAATATCCCAGGCCTTGTTCTCGCCATTCGGGAACACCACCACAAAGCGGGCGGTATCGGCAATGCTTTCCCACTTGGCGGCATTCTTCTGGTATGGGGCATCCTGATTCATGCCGTGCATCTGGATAATGAGCGGGCGATTTTTCTCGATGCCCGAAGGCGCATACACAAGCATGCTGCGGTTTGCGCCATTAACATTTAAGTTGTCTGCAATAGCCGGAGCAGCAAAAAGCGCTGCGGCAATTCCCGCGAAGGCAAAGACGGCCTTCGCAGAAGAGAATCTGCGTCCAAACATCTGTTCTCCTTTTTTAAACGAACATTTTACACCAATCTAAAGATATATACGGGAAGCCCCCGCATAACGATGCGGGGGAAATAAAGCATTACCATTTTGTTAAAAGAACGCGCGGTCTTCACGTGAGCAACAAGCGACTCGTATCAACGAGTCGTGGTTGCGAGAGTACGTGAGAAACCGGAGGTTCCAAACCCAGGACGTCGAACGTACGGTCTTATTTTGTAATCATAACCCGACGGGCAATGCCGTTCTGCGGCTTGACCATGTACACGCCCTTCTCAGAAACAAGTTCCTTCACCTTAGCCTGCACCTCGTGCGCACCCGCCGCATTCACGGCACCCACGAACGTTCCGTTCAAGGAGAACACGCGATAAGTCTGCTCGCCCTGCACATCGTAACGTACCCTCTGGCCAATCGCAATCGAAGAGCATTCGCCCTTGCAGAATTCGAGCCAGTCTACGTTCACGTTGTTGCCGACAATTTCCACCTTGAGGGCGTGCTCGCCGGCAGCGATTTCGGATGTCTTCGAGGTCTTTACCGAGTAGGTGCTCCAGTCATTTTCCGGATTCTGTTCGGCAATAATTTCACCCGTAACCGCCTTTCCATCGATGTAGAGCTTGACGCCCGCATTTTCAGAAGGCGTCGCCATGTTCACGCGCACCTGGTATTCACCGGCTTCGGCAAAGTTCACGGTGTAGCGAGTCCATTCGCCTTCGCCCGTATAGCCGAGAGCAAATCCGCCGCAGTCCTTGGTATTGGCCTCGTCGGAGCATTCAAAGCCGACGATGTCCACGCCATCTTCGCGATAGGCCTTGCCCTGGTTTTCGCCGTCGTTGTCGTAGTAGGCCTTGCCCGACCTTCCCACGTCATAATTTTCGGCTTCCACCCTGCCCGGGAGTTTCGCCACGACGCCGTTATACGGAGTCGGCGGAGTCGTATCCTGCGCGATGGCGTCGAGGTAGATTTCATCCTTGTAGTCGACACCAATCTTGAACCAATCAAAGTCGGCATAGCCGCCCGCGGTCTTGGTTGCGTAATTGAAGAGACCGAAGCGGTAGCCCACGAACATGTGGAGCGAATAGCTGAGCCCCACATTGTCGCCAATCTTCGTCCAGCTTTCACCATCGGTGCTGTAATAGAAACTTGCCGTACCGCGGTCAATCGGCAAATCGAAATCGACACGCAGATAGACCTTGGAAACAGAAACCGGGACGCTGGCCTTCTGGGAATCTCCGCTTTCCTTTCCGCTGTACATCACCACCTTGTAGCTTCCGCCTTCCTTCGCGAGAGCGACGAAGCCCTTGTCATCTTGCAGGGCGACAAGGCCCGCGATATCACCGTCCTTCATGCCCGTACCATCCACAAGCGTGCGGCCGGAGCACTTGGGACCAAACGTGCGCATCGTAAGCGTATTCTTCGCATTCTGCACTCGGGAATCCGTGCGACTCGTGGTAATGCGGTAATGGCCCGGATTCGCCGTGAGGCTCCAGTTCTTGTTATCGGGATTGTGGTTGAATTGCCATTCGAGAGCGAGTTCATCCGTTTCAAAATCGTCGCTGGTGACCATGCCGTAACCCGGGAGCGGAGATTCCGGCAAAGTGATGGTAGAAGGCGCCTTCCTGGAGCCTCCTTCGGGTTCCGGCCAGCCATCCTTCCAGACCATCGGAACCAGGTGAGACATGCGGCCGACAGGGCCGGAATCGCGGAACAAGAGGGCATACCACTTGCCTTCCGGAGTATCGAAGATGCCGCCTTGGGCAACGCCGTTGTCTTGCAAGAAAATGCGACCGCTAAAACCGGAGAGCAGGCTCTTGGAACGGTAAACGATTTCGGTACGGCAGGCGCCCGCCGGCCAGGAAATCGTGAACAGGTAGTATTCGCCGTTCACCTTCTCCATGTGCGAACCTTCCTGCTGCACATAGTAATTGGAAGTTCCGGTCACCTGGTTGATGCTCACACCGCCGAGCTTTCCGCTCTTGCCGCCCTGCTTTACGCCGCTAGCATCGTCGTTGAGCTGCACGTAACTGATTTGGTCGCCACTGCCGTAGAACACCCACACGGTGCCGTCGTCATCGAAGAAAAGCGAGGGATCGTGATAGAACGGGAGCGTCACTTCGGTCCACGGGCCGTTTTCCACGTCGGCCGTCTTGTAGAGGTGCGTCTTGTTCGTCGTGTAGGAGGGCGTCAAAACGTAGAAGAATCCCTTGTGATAACGGATGCTCGACGCCCACGAGCCCTTGCCGTAGGCGTCCTTGCCGCCGTTCAGGTTCATGTTGTCGTTGTTGGTGAGCGTCTGGTAGGCATAGCCCACCGTACGCCACTGCGCCAAATCGGTACTCTTGAAAACGGGCACGCCCGGCGCAAAATGCATGGTCGTCGTGACCATGTAATACGCATCGTCGACGCGGACAATCGAGGGGTCCGGGCTATCGACGTACATAATCGGGTTATTGACCGTATCGGCAACGGCGATACTGGCCGAAATCACGGCGAAAACAGCCGCGCGGGCCATCAAACGAAAGCATCCCATACAGAAACTCCTTTTGTGCAGGGCACCACCCCTGCACAATTCCATAATCTAAAATTACCTCCGAAGTGACGATTTTCACATCGCGCGACAGCGTTTTCTATGGACTTTTTGTCAACAAGGGAAAAGCCCAAAAAAGCGAAAACCCCGGAAGAACCGGGGCTTTACAAAAAGGACTTTCACATCAACTAGCCGTAGATAAACCCGAGGGTTACGGCGACAACTATAAAGAACGCAATCTGCTTGACGATAACAACTTCGCTATTTCTCATAGACAACCACCTTTTTCCTCTGTTGGTTTTTTGTTCCTGGATTAGAAATTACAAAATAAATGCCCCCGGAGACAATGTCGTGCGTCACACTATTTTTCACTTTTGACACTGCTTCGTGCATATTTTTTGCTTGCATGACGGCAATCACGCGTCCTTGCACATCAAGGAGCGCAAAACTGGACTCCGACTCGGTCGCGTAAGTCACGAAAGCGGGCTTGACGAAGTCCGAAGAACCGTCCGGATCGGGAGCGTCCTTGCCCTTCGCGAACTGGAAGTAGTCCACATCGAACCAGGAACTCGTCACGGTCATCCTCAAGATATGCTCGCCCGCAGGGAGCGTCACGTTCGCCTTCACTTTGCCGAAATCATCGAAGGAACCCGAGCCTTCCACCTTGGACACAAGAATCGCCTCCGTGATAGCCTCGCCGTCAATGGAGAGCTGGAAAGCCGACGTCGCATTGTCCGTAGCCACCGCGGCAAACATCGTGTAGTCACCCGCTTCCTTCACGTTCAGGGTGTATTCGAGCCATTCGCCTTCCTGGTTGTAGCCAACCACGTAGCCGGTCGCCTTCTGGTAAATATCGACACCCGTGCCTTCGCGGTAATTGGTCTTGCCATGATCTTCGGCGTCATTCTCCTTATAGGAATCGTTGCCCGCACCCTTGCCCGGGACGTCGAAATTTTCGGCCTCGACCTTGCCCGGAATTTCGAACGCGCCGCCCTTGAAAGGCGTCTGCGGTTCAGGTTCAACGGGAACCGTGCTGATATGCTTGAGCATTTCTTCTGCATAGCGGCGGCCGAATTCCTGGTACGATTCGCTGCTGAAATGGTAGGAATCCTTGCCGTTGCCCTTGAGGCCTTCGGAAGAGACAAAGTAAGTATTGTCCATTACGTTCGGGAGCGTCTTGATATTGTTATCCGTAAAGCTCCAGCAGCAGCCACCCGCAGCGCGGTCTTCCAGGCCGCCCGCAAGGAACGGAACCGTATCGGAACTCAAGTCCAAAGCCTTCAAGATGTCGTCACGGGTTTTCTTGACTTCTTGCTGCCAGTTGTTGCCATTCATGGCACCCGATTCACCCTGGTGGAAAATGAAGCCCTTGATGACGCCAACTTGCTGGGCCTTCTTCGCGACTTCCACAATGCGTGCATAGGCGTTGCCGTCGCTGCCGTAATCCTTGGCCCAGTTCACAAGCCAGTTCTCGGCCGTAGAAAGGTAGGAGGCGTATTTGTCCTTGTCGAACAGTTCAATCTTCGTTCCGCCCACAGCCACGGGAATCACGCCCACGGTCACGTCGGGGAGGCTGTCGGCCAGGTAACGGCCAAACCAGTCAGCCACAGAGAGGCCTTCACCGCAATGGAACATCGGCGGCACGGCCGGGTAAATCTCGCCCACCGTCGGGTACTTCGTGCACGAGGTCGTCGCGAACATCTTGTAGCGCGGATGTTCCTTGTCGTCGGTACCCCTGCGGATATCGCCAGCGCCCGCCATGTTGGACTGGCCATACGCAATATAAATATGGAAATTCGGATCTGGGGCCGCCTGAGCATGCATAGGGACGAGCAGCGTCCCGCCCAAAATCCCGCAAGCGACCGTCAAGATTTGGGAAAGTTTTTTCACTTCCATATCACACCTCTTGTTTTCCCTAAAACTACCCCAAAAACGGCAAAAAAGCCCCAAATTAAAACTTTTTTTCGTGGACAAATCGTCAAGAAACAGGCCATTTTCGGTGAAAAAAGCCATTCACGGCGAAGTGTAATTTTTTGTTTGCGTTTATATGCAGGGACGCCCCGTGTTACATGCGGTAAACGCGAAGGTTCCGCAGAACTGATTCAAAAATTCGCCATAAAATAATCCCGGAACGAGTCCGGGATTAAAATGGTGAAAATACAGATTATTTCAATCGATTTCGCAGGTTGTGATAGGCCGGGAGACAGTTCTTGCAACCGTCATAACCGGCACTAAGCGCCTTTTGTAGCGAGTAATACCCGCGCTGGTGATTCTCGTATACGTCCATGACGCAAGGGCAACCTATGCGATGGACTTCCATATTGTTGTGGTTGGCAACATATTTCGGCATCGGATTCACCATCGCGTTTACGCCCTCGGTATGCAGGCCCAGAGACGCTCGCATACATCCGTCGCCGAACTTGAATTTGTCCATGGCAACCGACAGCGGGAACCTGCTCGCAGGCGGCATCGGCAACTTAAGTTCCGGAGTAATCGTCATCTTCGGGAACCAGGAGACTATTAAGCCAGAACATGCATTCAGGACAAAAGTCAAGAATTTATCACCCAGCTTTTCAATAAGATTATCATGCCATATAACATGCGCCAGCTCAAGACCTTCCATTTTTATCGAGAAATTATGGGTAACCTCATCGAAGTTAAGGCTCGCCGTGGCATGCTTCAATTCTATATCAGAGAAATCTCCCGTGCTAATTCCATAGTCAATATTCACATGCTCCTTATAAAGCAGTATATCCGGAATGAAATCCGGGAGCCAGCCCGTCGGGTCAAAATAAACCTTTCTCCAATACAGCACCCTCAATCCTGCTTTCAGAACCAATTTAACCCTGAAATTTCGAATGGAAATCTTATTCCCGGGCAATAGGCATAAAGTGGGTTTGTTCCTCAGTTCAAGAATTCCTCCAGCAAATATACACGCTTTATCCAGTTCAACCGTCTTTTCAAGATAGCCACCCGTAAGGACTTTTGACTCCAGTCTTTCAAGAAAACCCTGGATAGTGAACCCAATTTTACTAATAAACGATGTTGCACTTTCCGCATACTCGCCCCCAAATGAGAACGAATGCGTTTCCATATTATTCCAATAGAAATCAAACGCTCTTTGAATAGCATTTTCCGAAAGCGCAACAGAAATGCAGCTATTTGGCGCAAAAGGCCTTATCAGGGAACCGTTTCCGCCCTTATTTCCCAAGATGTTTACCGCGACAGCAAGCTGATTGATTCCTTTTTCATGTTCAAGGACGGTCACGTTTGCCACTTGCGCCGTAAACTTGGCATTTGGAAGAGTCCCCGGCAGATGCCCGGAAAAACTCGGAAGAGGAATCTTTATCGGGGAAATCGTATCAAAGTACGCATCAAGAGCCGGCTTGAAAATATCCTGAAGATTCTTTACCGCAACAGAATTTTTAGAATCCGCAATTGCAATATCAAGATGGTCAAGACACGACGCATCCACGGGAAGGTAAACACACGATTCATTTGAATCGTTCAACTTGAATTCGAACTTTGTTTTCAACATCAAGTCGGCATCAAATTTCACTTCGAGACCGTCCATCATCCAAACATAAAGACGGACATGCGCCGAAAGCGTCGCAAAATTCACTTTATTTTGGCTGATGAACTGAATCATCGGTTCATGCAGGAGTTTGCAACGAAGGCGAACCTTCAAGCAATCCCGTAGCGTTGGGGGAAGCTTCTGAATCGTCCCCTGCGGAAGGGCGAGCGGGCCTTTCCGGAAATCCATCTCCTTGTTGAACGTCAGGAAATTATTGTAAAACAGGGCGGTCGCCGCCTCGTTTATCATCTTGGCGTTGACGATAAGAACGGCATCGTAACCTGCGGTATAGCAAAAAGACTCCGGCAGCATATTGGCAACATCATAAACTGTTTGTGGCATAATCGTATATCCTCTTATTGAATCTTTTTGTAACCTTTTAAACATTGTTCACATGCCGTATAGCCCTTTGCCAAGGCCTCGTACATAATGAACCAACCTTCACGATTTTCCTGTCGAATATCGTGCACCTTTCCGCAATCGAACCGATGGATAACCTTTTTCTTTCCATCGGCAATATAAGTCGGAGGCACAATACAGGCCGGAGAAACTTCGTTGGCATTCACGTCCAGCGACATCGCGAAACCATTGTCGGCAATATCCAGTTTCGCCTTGCTCAGGGTCATCGTATACTTGTCCAGGACCTTAACGTTCCTGAGGATCAAGGACGGAGATACCGTAAATTCCGGAATCTTGTCAATGACATAACCCTTAACAAGATCCATCAACTTTTGCCAAGTCGCATCGGAGAACGAGGCGCCCTTCTTGTCAAAATCGACCTTAAATTCAGCATCCGTAACCTTCGCAACGATCGAGCCGTCGTCAACCCTGTCGCTACCATCGAGGACGACTTCTATCCCGTCGCTTCCAATCGTATCCAGGCTAGCATCGATGAGTTTTCCGCTTTCTTCAACGGGGATGTCCTTAAACTTGAGGCGCGCACCGGCCTTTTCAAGTTTGAGGGTAAACGTGTTCTTGGTATCCAGGAGGACCTTGTGTTCGTCCTTGGTCGTACTAAGGTGCACATCGTCTTCAAACTTCGTCAACGAATCCGGAATAAACGAGCTCTTGTCAAGGCTCACGGACTGCGTTTGGCTGGCCTCGATTTTCAGGCTGACATCGGCAACGACATCCAAGTTCATGATTTCGACCGTCCCCCCTTCCGTGAAGTTGAGCGACGGAGTCCCCTGGACCGCAATAGTGCCCTTACAGTACAAAAGCATGTTTTCGAAATCGGTCTGAGTTTCAATAAAGCCAAGCGTGACAACGCGCAGCACCGTGTCCGTCGTCTTCGAAATCACGCCGGAGGCAAAGTTTATATTGGCCGTTTTGTCAAAGTCGATATTGATGGAACCGTTCTTGGTCTGCCACCAGGAATCAAAGAGATTCCGAGCCGCATTTTCATCTACGGCAAGGAAGCAGTCGGAACCCCCGACCTGGCTCTTGAACTTGGAAATACTCCCCTGCTCTTGATAGAGGCTCAGGCCGGCAACAATACTCTTGTTGTCAAAAACCTCGATATCGCACTGTTTCAGGGAATACTTCGACTTCAATTCTGAAAGTTTGAAGTTGTTGATCGAACTGATATCGATCTGCTTGTTCTTGAAGTACTTATTCAGAACTTCCGAAATAATGTAATTCAACGCATTCAGGAACTTTTGATCCACATAGAATTCGCGCTGAGCGATGATGTTCAGGACTTCCGCCGATATAATCGTGAAATCAAAGATTTCCCTTTTCAAGTCAAGGTCGACCTTTGCCTTCAGCCGGAACTCCAGCGTAAAGAAGATGTCAGCACAATTAAAAAGGTTCAGCCTAAGTTCACTTCCGCACCGAACAAAGAGTTCCTTTTTCGATGTCAAATCAATAAACGGTTCACCTGTAAGTTTTATTTCGTACTTGATTTCGTTAAAGGGGGCAAACTTTCCGGCTTTATCCTTATCCATAATGGGATAGGTCGCTTCCGGTACATTGAGCAAACCCGCATAAAAAGCCATTGCCAGCGCTTTATTGAGCATTTTCTCATGAAGCTGTACAACAATATCATATCCAGCAGTATTGATCATTTGATTCTCCATTTGAATGTAACCATTATAATATTTTTTTATTAACTAGTCACACATTTCATAGCAAAAATATTTTTACAGACAAACTAATAAAAAAAAGACGCTCGCTCGTTAGAGCGAACGCCACGCAATTCGATGTTTATGCACCCCATAGGCTTACTAGGCCTGTCCATCAACTCTTGGAATTTTTTTTCTTTTTTTGATATATAATCGACCAAAATCCGGCAGGGCATCGAATCAGTTTCGATACACAATATAACTTTTTTTCAGAACTAGTCAACCCTTTTCTTTACAATAAATTCATTTTTTACATACAAGTCCGTTATTTTGCCCTAAATGATATACAGAGTAACAAAAATGCATTACAATTGCAATACAAACCTTATGGTTCTGTAAAAAAAAGACGCCGGCTTTTACCGACGTCCCTTTTCCCTTCCCTATTTAATATTATTCTACTTCCAGTTTCATGGTGCCGGAGTCGAGGCCCCTCACCGCATAGAACACCTTGCTTCCGTCCGGCTTGAGGATGACCGCGATACCGGCCAAGTAGTTCAGCCAGTTGTCGCCCTCCCATTCACCCCTCATGGCCTTGTAGTATTTGAACGTTATTCTCTGTTCAGATATGTACGACAACAAGGGGATAATCATCACGTCGTGCGAGACGAAAACGCCGACCGTCCTTCCAGAAAGTTCCAACGCCGGGATAAGGTAATCTTCCAGCAATTCAGAGCTGCGAGGGGCAAGGTCGTAGAACACGTCGGTGTAGCCGCCTTCGGCCGCCCACTTGGTAATCAGGCCCCTTCCGTCGTCGTTTTCCCTAATGGTGGTCATGAAGTACGAATCAAAGTTCTTGGTAAACCAGCCCTCGTTCAACACGACCATGGTATCGCTGGTGGTATCGAGATCATGGCGGCCCCTGGCAATAAAGTTGCACGTCTGGTGGGTACGGACATACTGCGAACCTGCATAGTACACGTAACCGGGCCCGCCTTCGGATAAACTCATGCCAAGGCGCTGGGACTGGAATTTTCCCATTTCGGTCAACGGGCTCGAGAGGGTAATGTCGTCTTCGCGTTCTGCATGGCGCAGCACCACAATCATCTTTTCATCGGGCCGCACACTGTTGTAAACTTGATCCAGCGGGACAAACTCCGTAACGTGAGAAAGGTTGACGTAGGCACTGTTGGCGATGCTATTAATTTCGGCATCGGTAGCGATTCTCCAGAGGTGCGTACCCATGTCGCAGTAGTAATAGCGAGATTCGCCGTTAACGGTGGTACGTTTCATGTCGCCGGCGTTGCTGGCATTGCACGGGCCCACGTAGAGTTCGGGCGGGTAGGTAACGATGCTATCGACAATGCGGGTGCTGTCCATGAACGTAATATGGAGGCTATCGATGATGTTGAGGCTGTCGATAATGCGGGTGCTATCCTTGAACGTGATGTAGAGGCTGTCGATAACGTTGATGCTATCGATAATGCGGGTGCTGTCGATATAGCGCACGCTATCTTTGATGCGGAGGCTGTCCTTAATGCGCAGGCTGTCCCTGATGTACAGGCTATCGGTGATGCGGATGGAATCGATCCAGTTGAGGCTATCATGAACAACCACCGAGTCACGCACCGAGACGTCATCAGGTTTTGTGGAAATGCTATCGGAATCATCGCATGCGGCCATAATAAAAGCAAACGCAAGCCCCGCTAGTACATTCAGAATTTTTGAATTCATCTATTTGAACTCCCTCTTATATAAATTTTGTCGCTTTCGCGAATTAAGGTTCCGTTTTTAAGTTGCGTACAAATATATTTCAAAAACCTTACAACGTCAAGGCCGTTTGTTAGCTTTTTTTATTCGTTTATCTAACAAACCTCATACAAATTACCGCAAATTAGTAAAAAAATAACCCCGACCGAGCCGAGGCTATTTCAAGTCGCAAATTTGCAGTTTCATCGCATCGCAGGCAAATTAATGCCTTGCGGGGCGGTTTTTGCTCTAGCCGAGTTTCGCCTTGAGCCAGGCGTTCGCACCGGCAATGGCAGCGGAGATCTTTTCGGGTTCGCGGGTACCGGCCTGAGCGCGGTCGGGGCGTCCACCGCCCTTACCACCGCAAGCGGCTGCGAGTTCCTTGACCAGGTCGCCGGCCTTGATGCCCTTGGCCTGCACGTCCTTGCCGACCATCACCGCGATGCTTCCGTTGCCTTCGCCCTTGTTGGCTATCACTGCCACAGAGTCAGTCGCGAGCTTGTTCTGGACACCGTCGAGCAGGTCCTTGAACTTTTCGTCGGGCATGGAGAATTCGCGAACGAAGAGGTTCACGCCCGCCACGTTGACGGCTCCCTTCAGCACTTCGGCAGCGGCGAGCGTCGCAAGTTCGAGCTTCACGGACTGCAGGCTCTTTTCGAGGCTCTGCGTCTTGGCGAAAGTCTGCTGGATGCGGTCGAGAACGTCGGCGTCCTTGCAGCGGAGCTGTTCGCGGAGAGCGGTAAGAATCTGCGTACCAGCACGGAGCAGCATCAATGCGTTACGGCCAGTGACGGCTTCGATACGGCGCACGCCTGCGGACACGCTGGATTCAGAAACAATCTTCACGAGGCCGATGTTACCGGTGTTCTGCACGTGCAAACCACCGCAGAGTTCCTTGGAGAATTCATCATTGGCGCAGCCCATCTTGACCACGCGGACTTCGTCACCATACTTTTCGCCGAACAGCGCCATGGCACCGCTCGCCTTAGCTTCGTCGACGCCCATCACCTGGGTATTGACCGGCAGGCATTCCATCACCTTGGCGTTCACGATGTCTTCCACCTTCTGGATTTCTTCGGCGGTCATCGCATTGAAGTGGCTGAAGTCGAAGCGAAGCACTTCGTTCGAAACGAAGCTACCCTGCTGCTGCACGTGAGTGCCGAGCACCTGACGGAGAGCGGCCTGCAGCAAGTGGGTCGCGGAGTGGTTCTTGCGGATGTCGGCACGGCGTTCGTTGTCGACGGTAGCCATGAACACGGCGCCCATCGTCTCTTCGTTTGCCGTACCTTTCTTCACCTTGCCGCGGCAAAGAGCGGTGTCGTTCACCTTCACGGTGTCGAACACGTCGATTTCGAGGTCAGCGGAAACGAGCGTTCCCTTGTCACCGACCTGACCACCCATTTCGGCATAGAACGGGGAGGTCTCGAGCACGATGCTCAAAACGCCCTTGTCTTCACGCCAGCGCACTACCTTCGTTTCGCAAGCGGAGAGTTCGTAACCGACAAACTTGGTGCTTTCTTCGCTGTACTGCGTCCAGCCTTCGGTGCCCATGGTGTTGATGCCCTGCTTCATGTTGGCGCGGGCGCGGGCCTTCTGTTCTTCCATGCACTTCTCGTAGCCTTCTTCGTCAATCAAGAGACCCTTTTCTTCGGCGAGAATGCCGGTGAGGTCCGGCGGGAATCCGTAGGTATCGTAAAGCAGGAACACCTTGTCGCCCGGAATCTTGTCGCCCTTCTTCAAGTCGGCGGAGATGGCGGCGAAGCGTTCGAGGCCGGCGTCGAGCGTGCGGATAAAGCTTTCTTCTTCGCTCTTGATGACGCTTGCGACGAATTCCTTGCGTTCGCGGATTTCCGGGAAGGCATCGCCCATCGTGTCGGCGAGCACCTGAACGAGCTGGCAAATGAACGGTTTTTTCTGACCGAGCAGGCGGGCAAAGCGGCTTGCACGGCGGAGAATGCGGCGGAGCACATAGCCACGGCCTTCGTTGCTCGGGAGAGCGCCGTCGGCAATAGCAAAAGAAATAGCGCGGATGTGGTCGGCAATCACGCGGTGCGGGGTGCCGGCTTCGCCATCGTTGTACGGAACGCCA
>NZ_JAFZKX010000075.1 GCF_017551775.1 Fibrobacter sp.
AAAATATATTGAATACTACAACAATGACCGGATAAAACTGCGCCTAAACGGAATGAGTCCTGTACAATACCGGACTCATAACGCTGTTTTATCCTAACTTTAAACTGTCCAACTTTTTGGGGTCAGTTCACGCCTAGGGGGTTCTGCAAACCCCCGAATGTCATGCCAGATGTCATGCTGACGAAGGTCAGCATCGGATTGTTCTTTCCGGAGCCTGTCACCCCGAACTTGTTTCGGCATCACTATTCCTTACCTTCATTCGTCATGCTGACGGAGGTCAGCATCGGATTGTTCTTTCCGGAGCCTGTCACCCCGAACTTGTTTCGGCATCACCGTTCCTTACCTTCATTCGTCATGCTGACGGAGGTCAGCATCGGATTGTCTATACCAGAACCTGTCATGCCGAACTTGTTTCGGCATCACCGTTCCTTACCTTCATTCGTCATGCTGACGAAGGTCAGCATCGGATTGTCTATACCAGAACCTGTCATGCCGAACTTGTTTCGGCATCACCATTCCTTACCAGAACCGCTTTCTATAAGTATGTTTGCTTCGAGGGGCATTTCGCACGCAAACACGATCACTTCGTTTAAGTGTTTGCTTAGCAAAACGCCCTCTCTCCGCAAAGAAACACGAGAGTGGCTTCGGAAAGGGAATGTTTATCGCGGGAACGTTCCGAAGCATGTACTGCGAAAACCTTGTGATTGTTAATCACTGCGGCTTTCGCGAACCGCGGGTCTCGTATTAAACTGCAGGAAGATGTTTTTTTGTAATTGTCACCCTGGAGGGCAGTAAGCCCGATAGGGTCCACTAAGCATGCTTTACTCGGCTTGTTCTTCAACCTTCGTACAACGGACGGAGAAACCTTTTGCTTTGATTTCTCTATGATTTTGCTGCGGTGCAGAACTGTTTACGCTTATAAGAGCATGGTGTGCACGGATGTCTGGTTCTTCCGCATATTCCTCAGGGCGGAACCATGCTGTTTTATCCTTTAAACCAGAAAAAGTTCCATTGGTATTTCGTAATCCAGCACCAACTAGGGAGAATCCGCTGCTATTCGTTCCGCTAAAACCATGCATTGAACGCAAGCCCTTGACGCCATCATCATATTTGTCCTCATACCCCATCACGACACAATAATCATCGTAGGTAAACAGCCTCCAGCCATCAGGGCAGATTCCTTGGTGATTTTCCTGAATAAGGTCGGCGCAGCTCTCGGTATTGCAGCGGCTCGGCAGCTGCATCATCTCGGCCCACTGGTAGAGGCCACCGAATTCGTCACACTTGGTAGTATCATTGTTGTAGCAGTAGCGTTCGATCTTGGAATCGTCGTTCTGGTCATTTTCGCCAGGCACCATCTCGCCGATATTCAAGTTTTCCGCCATCACGGTAACAGAATATCCCTTATATTCCGAATAAATCGTTATGTAATAATAGCTACGGCCATTACGCGGATCCGTAAATGTCTTATAACGATTTTCACCAATACGCCAATCTTCCGCTAAAGCATCGGAGTGATCAAACGGCACGTATTCGCTGCTGCTCAACGGCGCCGATGAGGATGACTTGGCACTGCTACTGGACACATTTGTCGAGCTTGAACTCGACTTCGGAGTGACGCTCGAAGAGGACTTCGCGGAACTGCTAGACGCGACGCTCGAGGAAGACTTCGCGCTGCTAGATGTCATGCCGGCCGATGTGCCGGCATCGCCGTTTTTACTACTGCTGGACACGCTTGTCTCGTCTTCGCTTGACTGCGGTGTGACGTCTTCGATACTGCTGGACGACTCGTCATCGCGCGGGGCAAAACTGATGTCGTCATCCCCGCATGCCGCCAAGAAAAAAGCCAAAACAAACGCCAGGGAGATCCTTCGACTCCACTTCGTTGCGCTCAGGATGACACTCTCATTCATGTTCTTGCTTCTTCCTTACCTATTTCCATAAATATAATCGATATAAACCGGCATTGGTTCTGACGAAAATCGGTTGGGGTTGCTTTTTCTTGGGCGTTTGTGTATATTTGTTGGTGGAGATAGATTATGTCCTACGATGTTCTGGAAAAAGAGCTTCGGCTGTTGCCGGAATCCTACCTTGAAGATGTAGCCAAGTACATCCAGTTTTTGCTTTACCAGCATGAACAGGAACGTATGGCTCCTCTTGCGGAATCTGACGAGGAGTTCCAGGCCAAAATGAGAATGGGACTGGACGATGTAAGGGAAGGCCGTTACACCCCATTGGAAAAAGCTTTTGCAGATATCAAGCACAGTCTTGTGTAATGGAATACAAGGTTTTTGTAACTGAACGTGCAAAGTCCGACCTCGCTGAAGTGTATTCTTACATTTCAACAGAATTGCAATCGATAGCGACGGCTAACAATGTAATCGACTCGTTGCAGCGTGCGATGAAAGACTTGTCCATTATGCCTAACAGATATCATCGCTATATGGAAGAACCATGGCTTTCTGAGGGCGTGCGTTATTTTTCCGTTCGGAATTTCTCTGTATTTTATACTGTGGACGATGATGAACAAAGCGTTTTTGTTGTTCATGTAATTTACAGCAAAAGGGATTTTCCTCAGATTCTTCCGAAAATATGAGAGGGCCTCTCTAATAAAACTTTTGGAAGTCTATACCTATGAATGGAATTAGAAAACCCGCTGTCATTTTGGCGGATTCTATGGAAGAGTATATGGCTCCGCCGAATCCGTACAAACCTTCTCCAAAAGGGGAATTAAACCTTTTGGAACTTGGTCGTTATGCCAGACGGGTTGGAAAAACTGTTGATATGCTGACTGCCGAAGAGATTCTGCAGTTCAAGTTGTAATCATCTGATTTCAAAAGTCGGCTGGCTGCCGGTGAGCGTGACGGCGAGTGTCATCTTTTTGCGGCCGAGGGTGCGGATAACCGAGAAGGTGTCGCCTTCGCGGGCGATTTCCATTTTGCCGTCGCGAAGGACGGGATTGCTGCTCCGCATGGCGGTGAGTTCTTTCACCAGCGCGTAGACGGGTTCCTGCTGCATTTCGGGCAGTTTTTCCCAAGGGACGCTCCGGCGGTTGTCGGGGTCTTTGCCGCCAAGCATTCCGAGTTCCTCCCCGTAGTAAATGCAGGGGGCGCCGGGCATGAAGAACATCAGGGTGAGCGCGAACTTGATGCGTTCCCAGCCCGCGCAGGGCTGCGACTTGAGTCGCGTGGTGTCGTGGCTCCCGAGCAGGTTCATGGGGATGTCGCCACGACCCACAGGGAACGCTTCTTGCAGGCGGTTGCAGAACTCTTCCGTAGAAATCGGGTTCTCGTCGAAGAGGTACTTCATGACTGCCTTGCGGAAAAGGTAGTTCATCACGCCGTCGTACTGGTCGCCTTGCAGCCAGCGTTCGGGCGCATCCCAGATTTCGCCCACGATGTAGGCTTCCGGGTTGATTGCCTTCACTCGGCGGCGGAATTCCTGCCAGAACGAATCGTCGTTGATTTCGTTCGGCACGTCGAGGCGCCAGCCGTCAATGCCGCGCTTTGTCCAGTATTCGGCGACGGAGAAAAGGTACTCGCGCACTTCCGCACAATCGGTATTGAATTTCGGGAGCGCGGGAAAATTCCACCAGCATTCGTAATTGGGCTTGCCGGAGTAGGCGTTCAGCGGCCATCCCTTCACGTGGAACCAGTCCACGTACGGCGAATTCGGGCCCAGTTCCATGAGGCTGTTGAACTGGAAGAATCCGCGGGAGCAATGGTTGAAAACGCCGTCCAGTATGATGCGCAACTTGAGCTTGTGCGCCTTTTTCACCAGGCGGTCGAAATCTTCGAGCGTGCCGAGCACCGGGTCGATTTCGAAGTAGTCCACCGTATGGTAGCGGTGGTTGGAATTGCTCTTGAAAATCGGGCAAAGGTAAATCGCGTTTGCCCCGAGATTCTTGATGTATTCTAGTTTGTCTTCAATGCCGGCGAGGTTTCCGCCGAACATGTTCTCGCGCGTGGGTTTGGAGCCCCAAGGCACGAACTTGCCGACTGCATGGTACCGCTCCGATCGGCAGAACCGGTCGGGGAATATCTGGTAGAAGATGGCGTCTTTGACCCAGGCAGGAGCGAACATGTTAGTAGTTATTAGTTAATGGTTACTGGTTGCTAGAATTTCTAGTGTCAAGAAACTTCTAGACGCCTATAACACTAGTAACTCAGAACTCGGAACTTAAATCTTCCACATGGGGCGGCGCCTGCGGGTGTCGACCAGCTTGCGGATTTCGGAATTCAGCGCGGTGAAGGTCTCGAGGTCATCGACGGTCAGCGGGAGTCTGTAAGTCCAGTTGTTGCCGCCCACGGTTCCCGGGATGTTCACGCGTTCTTCTTCGGCGGGTATTTCGGAAAGCGTCGAGGAGAGCGCGAAGTAGTCCTGCACCGGCAAGATGCAGAACATGCTGTTCGACGAGAACACGTGCGTGAGGATGTTGCGGACCACCGGCGGGGTGAGCTTTTCGGGCGCCTTGCCGGTCATCTGCGCGTGCGACCAGTACAGGTCACGGTCGAAGTCCTTCTCTTCCCAGAGCCCGCGGAGGCTCGAGGTGTCGTGGCAGCTCGTGGTGCACACGGAGAGGCGCGGGTATTCCGCCATTTCGTAGTAGGGCGAATACGGCGCGTTCCAGTTGCGGGCCCAGCGTTCGATGCGCAGCGAAAGGATGTTGAGCTTCTTCAGTACGACCGGCACGCAGTTCGGGACAGCACCGAGGTCTTCGGCGCACACCAACATGTCGGTTTCCTTCGCGAGTATGGTAAGCAGCTTGGTGGCGTTCTCTTCCCACAGGCCTTCCTGCGCGGCTTCGTTCGCGTGGATGATGTCCTTCAGCTTGTCCTGCTCGTATTGCGGGAGCGTGCCGAGCACGGGCTGGTTGTACCAGTACCAGAACGGGTAGAAGGTATTCTCGTCGCCCGCCGGGATAAAGATGCGGTTCCAGTAGACCTTGAGGAGGGCGTCCTTCACGTTCTGCGGCTCGTCGAGCGAAGTGATGGCGCGCTCGTTGTAGAATTCCGGCTTGAACACGAATCGGGTGGCCTCGTTCGGGAGGCTCTCGAAGTAGACAGAGACGAGGTTCTCGGTCTCTTCGCCGAGGAATGCGCGGAGCTGGTCCACGGAGTAGTTCGGGCGGCGCAGGTATTCGAGCGTCTCGCGGCTGAAGCCTGCGTTGTGGAGCAGTTCCCAGGTAAGCGGGATGCACGGGTTGAAGCGCCCGAGGATTCCCGTGACTTCGCGCTGCGGGATAGACCAGATGCGGAAGAAACCGAGCACGTGGTCTATGCGGTAGGCGTGGTAGAACTTGCTCGCCTGCGCGAGGCGGTCTTTCCACCAGCGGAAACCGTCTTTCTCGATGACGTCCCAGCGGTAGGTGGGGAATCCCCAGTTCTGCCCGCTGTAGCTGAACATGTCAGGAGGTGCGCCCGCGCGGTCGTCGAGCGAGAAGTAATTGCGGTTGGCCCAGACGTCGGCGCTGTCCTCGTTGATGAGGATGGGAATGTCTCCCTTGATGTGGACTCCGAGCTTGGTGGCTTCGCCCACGGCGGCCGAGAACTGCAGCTCGGCTACGAACTGCATCCATGCCTGGTACAGGACTTCCTTGCGGTACTTGGTCCAAAGCTTGTCGAGGTCTTCTTCGGTGGGCTCGCGGTATTTCTTCCAGTCTTTCCAACTGGATTCTCCGTTCTGGGCCTTGAGCGTGCTGTATACGCAGTAAGCCTTCGCCCAGGTGTTGCTGTCGATCCATTTCGCGAGGCTCTTGTCCTTCTTGATTTGGTCGTAGCGGTTGTCGAAGATGCGGCGCAGTATCGTGCGCTTCCACGTGGAAATCTTGTAATAGTCAATTTTTGTCTGGTGGTCGAATTCCGATTTCGCTTCCTCGATTTCGGATTCGAACTCGCCGGAACCTTGCACCGCCTGGATGTTGATGAAAACCGGGTTCAGTGCGAAGGCGCTCCGCGCGCTGTAGGGGCTGGCCTCGGCGCCCGTGTCGTTCACCGGCAAGAGCTGGATGATGTCGAAGTCGCACATCCTGCACCATTTGGCAAACGGGATGAGGTCGAGGTATTCGCCGATGCCGATGCCGGCTCTGCTGCGGAGACTGAAGAGGGGGACGGCTACGCCGCTCTGGAAAGAAGAAATATCACCGTAACGCATGCCTTTAAATATAGTAAAGAGGGACGAAAACGTGATTTGGGGTGCCGTGGAGGGCTCTTTTCCTCGGGTTGTGCGCCGGAATAATTATATTCAACAGCATGAGTTGGGAATGCCGGTATTTGAGAGAAACATTCTGCGACAAGCGGAAACAGGAATGCAATCCGGGGGAACCGGGGTGCGTTTTGCGCGGGAAGGTGAGCTTCCCGTTAAAAGATGCGCCCGCGCCGCGTGCCAAAAAGCCCTCCGGCCCCAGCGAAAAATGACGGCCCGAAATGGGAAGCCCCAGGCGGAACAGCCCGTAACGCCATATAAAAAAGGTATCAAGAAACATCTTGATACCTGTAATTCTATTAACTAATAACCAGTGACCAGCGACTAGCGACCAGTTAAATAAGTCGCAGGATTTCTTGCGTGGTCTGTTCGGCGAAGCTGTTGTCTTGCACGAAGCGGCGCACTTCGGTCGGGTTGATGCGTGCGTATTCGGAGAGCGCGCGCCCGATACCGTTCCTAATATAATAGTCGTCTTCCTTGGCGCAAGTGAGGCAGAACTGGCGCAGGAGCGGCCAGTCGGTGCGGTCCTTGTACTGGATCTGGAAGATGATGGCGCTACGGCGGACCCAGATGTTCGGGTCGCGAATCCATGCGGTGATTTTGCTGCGCAGCGCGGGAAGCCTGAGGGCGAGGTCGCCCAGGATGCAGGCGGCGAGCGTGTCGACCGTATCTCTCCAAGCGCGGGTCTTGATAAGTTTTTTCAGAAAGTTAAGGTGCTGACCGCCGAGAAGATCCTTGTGGCGGAAGAGGTAATCGCATGCCGCGTACTGGATTTCGCGGTAAGGCTGCGACCACATGTCTTCGACCCTGGCTACGAGTTCAGCGTCATCTTTGGGCGGGTTCCTGTCGAATATCGGGTAAGTGACTTCGCGCCGCGGGACCAGCCTGATGCCGAGGAAATCGAATTGTTCCCTCGTCTTCTTGGACATCTCGTGTGCTTCTTCTTCGTTCGCGATAGCACGTAGTGCAAGTAGTATTTCTTGAGTGAACCTTAACATGACCCCACAAAAATAGTCCCAAAAGATTTTTTTTTCTAGGTCTTGACAAAACTTTTTTTCAAAATTTTTTATTTTTTCAAAGCTTTTTTGCAAAAAAATGACAAAAAATACTCTTGACAACGATTTTTTCTGAGATTTTAAGGCTTTATGGCTACTGAAAACGGCTCTTTATATAATGGTGTCATCGAGGTCCCGCCTGAACTCCGCGGCCCGTCCAATGAAGAAATTTTGCAGATGTCGGAGCGAGAAGACTCCGAAAGGCGCCGCCGTGCGGCCGCCAGGCCTTCGAAGCGCGAAAGGATTCGCCGCAAGATGAACAAGGAACTCGCCACCATGTCGCAGATCGGTGCGGGCATCGCGCGGGCCAATACGCGCCAGCCGGCCCCCATCCAGCACGTATCGGCGAAGAGCGGCGGACCGAAGGGGGAGGAGGGCTTCCAGAAGAAGCAGCCGTCCTTCGCCCGCAAGAAGCTTGAATCGCTGTTCAGCGCCGCCTTCCACCGCGACCGCCATGTGGAAGAGGCTCCCGTTTCGGCTCCGGTGAAAAAAGAACCGAAGTTCACCCCGCCCGCAGTCCCGTCGTCGGGTCGCGTGCTCAGGGGCTCGTTCGGTGCCAAGCGTTCCGACGAGGCCAAGGCGCAGGTCTATTCCGTCGCGGAACTCGAACGCATCCGCATGGAAGAACGCGCCAAGAAAATCCGTGCCGAACTCGCCCGCAAGAACAAGACCGTGGCACCCGCGGTCGCAGAAGACGGCACTCCGGTGAAGCGCCCGCGCGGACGCCCGCGCAAGAACCCGCTGCCTCCGACCGAACAGCCGTAAGCACCAGAAAAGAGAATACAAAAAAGCCCGCCTTCTTTCGAAAGCGGGCTTTTAAGAGGCAACGATCAGACTCGAACTGATGAATAAGGCTTTTGCAGAGCCGCCCCTTACCAACTTGGGTACGTCGCCGATTGTGAGCGCTAATATAGGTAATGATTGCGGTTTTATCAAGGGGCAAATGCGAAAAAAACTAGATTTCGACCATGTTTGGTGCAGTAACGCGCGCGTTCGGCGCGATTAAGGTGAATTTGGCCGCCCTGCTCGGGGAATTGTGGATGCGCAGCCTGCGGGTCCGCATCGACGCCCCCGCCGATTTCGGGCCGGGCATCCTGGGTTGCTGGCACCGCGACCTGCTGGCGAGTTTCGCCGCGTTCAAGGGCAGGGGAGTGCACGCTCTCGTCTCGGAATCCGGCGATGGGGAATTCCTCGCCCGTGCCATCGCCCGCATGGGCTTCTGGGTCAGCCGCGGTTCGGACACGCACGGTTCGCTCAACGTGCGCCATTTGGTACAAACTCTCAAGGAAGGCGGAACCGTGGGCATGGCGCTCGACGGTCCCCGCGGTCCGGCACTGCAGGTCAAGCCGGGTACGCCCTGGCTTTCTAAAGTTTCCGGCCGCCCGATATGGCTTATCTGCCCGCGCTACGGCGCGCATTTCCGCCTCAAGACCTGGGATAATTTTGTCGTTCCCTTGCCGTTGTCATCAATTGACATTCGAATTAAGTATTTTTGCCAAGAAGAAACAAAAAAACAAAAGGAGTAACCGTCGTGATTACATTGCCGCCAAAATTTGTCGCGTTTGACCTCGAAACGACCGGGCTTGTGAATACCAAGGATGAAATCGTCGAAATCGGTGCCGTGAAGTTCACCGTGGCCGTAGAAAAGGGCAAGGTAGTGCCCAAGCTCATCTCCGAGTTCAACACGCTGGTGAACCCGAACATGATGATTCCCGAAGAGGCTTCTCGCGTGAACCACATTACCGACGCCATGGTGAAGGACGCTCCCCCGGTGGGCGAGTGCCTCAAGAAGTTCACCGCGTTCTGCGGGCAGGGCTCCATTCTGCTTGCGCACAACGCTCCCTTCGACGTCGGCTTCTTGCGCGTGGCCTACTCCAAGAACCCGCAGTACGTTCCCGGCAACCCCGCTATCGACAGCCTGGTGGTCGCCCGTACGATTCTGCCCGAGCTCGACAACCACAAGCTCGGTTACATGGCGAACCTCTTCATGAAGCGCGGCGAGTTCACGATGAAGATCGATTCCGCGAAGATGCACCGCGCCGTGTACGACTGCGAGATGCTCATGGAAGTGTTCGTGGCGCTCATGCGCCGCCGGTTCAAGGAAAAGGACTGGGAAATGGCGAACATCATGGCGAGCCTCGCCAAGTACAAGGGCCTCCCGCTGTTCATCAACAAGCCGAACTAACCCTACAGTCATCCTGACGTCACCCTGAACTTGGTTCAGGGCAGGATCAGTTATAAACATTCCGACCCTGCCCTGAGTGTCCTCAGGGTGACTCCCGGGCGGAAGTGCTTCCGGTGCCATGCTCAGAATACACAAAACACCGCCAAAGGGCTGCCTTGGCGGTTGAATTCTGTTTCCGAAACGGGAATTAGATTCCGAGTTCCTGGGCGACGGCCTGGATGCCGAGCTTGCTGATGGTGCGGAGACCGGCAGCGCTCACGCGGAGGGTTACCCAGCGATCTTCTTCGGGGATGTAGAAGCGCTTCTTCTGGAGGTTGGGAAGCTGCTTCATCAACTTCTTGCGGTTGGAGTGGGAAACCATGTTACCCACGAGGCCGGCCTTACCGGTAACTTCACAAATGCGGCTCATAATAAACTCCGTTGTTTTTTACGGACTGCAATTTTAGATAAAAATTGGCAAATTGTCAAGGCTAAACTTAATCTTGCAGTTCCTTGGGAAGGTTAAATTTGGTCGATTCGACCAATTTTATGAAATTTTCGATGTTTAGGGGGGCAAATTTGGCCTTCAGCCACTCCACGACCTCCTGGACCAGCACCTCGGGTGCGGAGGCTCCGCTCGAAATACCGACCGATTCGACGCCGTCGAACCAGGCCGGATCGAGGTCGTTCACGTCGGCGATGAGGTAGCTCTTGATGCCCTGTTCGAGCCCGAGTTCCATGAGACGGCTGGAATTGGAGGAGTTTTTCGCCCCGACGACCAGGAGCATGTCGACCTGCTTGCACAGATCGAGCACCGCGGCCTGGCGGTTGCCTGTCGCGTAGCAGAGGTCGCCTGCGTTGGGGCCGATAATACCCGGGAAACGGGCCTTGAGGGCCTCGATGATCTTGCGGGTTTCGGCCACGGAGAGCGTGGTCTGCGTGATGTAGGCGAGTTCCTTGCCCTCGGGCACCTGGACCGTCGCTACGTCATTCTCGTTCTGGATGAGCGAGATGGCGCCTTCGGGGAGCTGCCCGAGCGTGCCGACCACTTCGGCGTGGCCCGCGTGGCCAATCAAGATGATATGGCGGCCAGCGGTGTAGTGGCGCTTGGCGCTGTAGTGGACCTTGAGCACCAGCGGGCAGCTCGCGTCGAGGACCTTCAGGTGGCGCGCTTCGGCGTCGGCGTATACGTGTTCTGCGACCCCGTGGGCCGAGAAAATGACGACGGAACCTTCGGGAACTTCGTCCACCTCGTCCACGAAAATGACGCCCTTCTCTTTGAGGGTGTCGACGACGAACTTGTTGTGCACGATTTCGTGGCGCATGTAGATGGATGTGCCGTATTTTTCAAGGGCCTTCTCGACTACGTGGATGGCGCGGTCGACACCGGCGCAGAACCCGCGGGGGGTGGCAAGTACAATCTTCTTCATGGTTATTTCGCGTTTGGGGTTGGGAGCAGATCGCTCAGGAATTCCACGAACTGCGTGTACGAATCTTCTAGCTTTTCCCGCTCGTGGGCGAGGAACCGCTCGATGTTCCTGGTGTCGGCGATGTTCCTGCGGGGGTAGTCCTCGGGCCCGCGGAGCTGCGTGAGCACGCCTTCGCGCACGAGGGTGGCCACGTTTTCGGCCTGGCCTGCGGAATAGGGCCCGATGCTGGTGCGGACTCCGGCCTGGAGCGGCTCCCAGAAGTCGTGCACGCCGAGGAAGCGGCTGAACGAGCCTCCGACGACCGCGGTTTTCGAGACGGCGAATATTTCGGCGGTGATGCCGAACTTGTTTACCATCGAGATGGCGCCTTTCTGGACTTCGGGCCATTCGACGACGGGAATCTTCTTTTCGGCGAGCGCCTTGCGGAACTGTTCCACTTCTTCGAGCCTGCGCGGGGCGAGCACCATGGATTCGTTCTGCAGCAAGGAGAACGACAACATGCGATAGAGGCTCGACCATTCCGAATAGTGTATCGAGACGAAGAAAGTGTCGACGGTCTTTTCGGCTCCGGCGGCATCGCCCTCTGCTGAGGGATTGGCGTCGTTTGTCGCGGGTTTGTTGCCGCGCGCCCAGGGGAGGAGCTTCCAGTCGCCGCCGATGATGGGGCTGCCGATGTTCGAGCGCGACGCCACGTTCATCAGGCGCGAAAGGTCGGCGCCGGTCTGCATGCTCGCGAACCCGATGGTAGAAAAGTCTATGCCCGGTATGGAGGCGTGGTAGCGGCCCGAGACTATGGCGACGGAGGGCCTGTAGCTCAGCCGCTTCATGGTGGATAGGTAGCCCGGCCACAGTTCGTTCTCGCCCAGGACGAGCGCGATGGGCTTCGCCTTTTTTGCGAACTTTGCCATTGCCGCCGGTGTATCGGCCGGGGCTATGCAGGCTTCGATGCTCGGCGTCGGCATGGCGTTGCGGAGGTATTCGAGTACTTCCGCCTTCTGCGTGGTGATAAGGATTCTCGGGCAGTCCGCGATGTCTTGCTGCAGGAACTTCGCGAGGTTCAGGAGCATCTTGCATTCGCCGAGACTTGCTCCGTGCAGCCAGAGGAACGGACCTTCGGGCCATGGACCTTCCAAACGTTCGTTTATACGAAACCGTTTGTCTGCGACGGGGACACGCGCCACAGCCTTTGCGGCGGTGCCGATAGCGGAGCGGGCGATGTCCAGCGCGTTAAACATTTTCAGACCGTGTGGATTTTTAAAAGAACAATTATCAAATTAACAATTACGAGCCAGAACCACGTGGAGGCATCAGCCTTGAATGCCTGAAAAACGGTGCGCCGGGGCGAGCTCTTTTTTTTGTTGCTAACAAGGAATTCGCCGTTCATGGGGAACATCGGTGTTTTTTGGGCCCAAGCCCGCCAGGTGTCGCCGAACTTTTCTTCGAGGAAGTTGTCTTCCGCTTTGGCGAGGAGGATTTCGAAAAGGATCGTTGCGAGAAAGAAAAGGTGGAAGAAGGGCGTTACGCCGACGTGGAAGGAGATGACGCCCAGGGCGATGCACGTGTTCGACAAGTAAAGCGGATGCCTGCAGTTGGCGTAGGGGCCGTCCGTGACGAGTTCGCTGGCCTCGTGCTTGGAACCACGCGTGTGCTGCCCTATATATTGGCGCGATTTTATCCGCAGCATGATCCCGACCACGTAGGTGACGATGGTTGTCAGATAGGGGGCGATTTCGACCATGCGGGTGTAATTTTGCGGGAACGGGGCCGCGGGTGTCGCGAACATGGCGAGGGCGAGTATAGCGAGGATGTAGCCCCGGAAACGGTAGAGGATTTCGCTAGCCTTTCGCATGTTCCATCTCCACGATGTTGAAGCGGGATTCCGCTGCGGCGCTGAACGGATCGTGGCTCGACATGATGACCCACTTGTTCTGCTTGGCGGCGCAGTCCAGGAACTGGAGGAGTATGTTCTCGCGGTCGGCGAGCGTGATGGCCGCCATCGGTTCGTCGAGGAGCACTACGGGTGCATCGGAAGCGAGCGCCCACAGGAGCGCGATGCGCGAACGTTCCCCGCCCGAAAGGCCTTCCTTGCGGAGCAGGCGGTCGGTGCCCGCTACTTCTATGAAGTCGTGCAGGGCGCCCGCACTGAGGGCCGACGTTCCTCCGTTCTTTTCGAGCTGCCGCAGGAGCATGCGCCGTGGCGGGAGTTCCAGGTCTTGCGGGATAAAGAACACGTTTGCCGCGGGTTGCGCGTTGCCTTCGGGATGCGAACCCCATTCCTCGAGCCCGGCGACGAGCCGCAGGAGCGTGGACTTCCCGATGCCGTTTTTGCCGCGCAGCAGTACCGGCCTGCTCTTGTCGAGCGTCAGGTTGAAGTCGCGGAACACCGGCGTGTTCGAACCCTCGTAGCGGAAGTTGCCGCCGTGAATCTCGAGACCCGCAGCATCCCCGCTTGTCATTCTGGAGTCTGTCATTCTGGAGCCGAAGGCGATAGAATCCACGGCCGCTGCGCCTTTACTAATTGCGTCGGAGTCCACCTTGCGAGGTAACTTCCCGAATTCGACCAGCACGCGGTACGCGCTCGATGCCGAACGGAACTGCGGCAAAACGCGCGAACATTCCTTGACGGGCTTGTAGCACAGGAGGAGCGCCGAGCAGAACAGCACCAGCCCCGTGCCGTCCATCCACCCGCGGCTGATGAGCAGCGCGCAGAACGCGAGCACCATGATCATCGCCGTTACAGACAAAGTTTCCATCGCGATGGCGAGCCCGTTCTTGCGTACGCTCGCGGCAAGGCCCTTCTGGTTCAGCGCGTCCGCGTCGGCTTGGAGTTCGCTTGCGACAGCTTCGCGTTCCGTTTTCCCGCTCCAGTTGCGGAATATTTTGCGGGCCGCGTTCAGGCTCAGCCTGAAATTCGACCGAGCGTACAGGAGCGATTCCTCGGTCGGCCCGAGGGACTGCAGCTTGCGCTGCATCCATGCGACAAACGGGACTACCGCCGCGAACAGGAACAGCGTGAGCGGCCATGATATATATATAAGTACGGGCAGGAATATGGCGAGCTGGAGGATCGCCTGCACCATCTGGAAAAAGACCCCGCCGTTGTTTTGCAGGGCTAGCGTCGATTCGTAGGCAGCTTCCACCCGCGCATCACCCTCGCCGTTGTGGAAAAGCCTGGGCGAAAGCGAGCGCAGCGCGTCCAGGAACCACCGCATGATGCGCAAGTTCGTGTGGTAAAGGAACGTCTCGGAGTTGCGGACCTTCGCGAACATGAATATCTGCCGCAGCGCGGCGACGAGCGCCATCAGGAGCGCCCATTCCCACAGGGCGAACGGCGTTTCGCCCGAGAGCAGCTGCATGAACGAGCGGATACCCCAAAGAAGCCCCGCGTCGGCGGCGCTGGCCATCAAGGCGAGGGGCAAAAACCTAAAAATGCCGGTAAAAAGGGATTTCTTGAGCCAATTTTGGATATCCACATAAAAAAAATAAAAAAATCGCTGCAACACCCTTTACAAAAAAATCCAAATAACTATATTTGGCCCTACCAAGACGCCCCTATCGTCTAGTGGCCCAGGACTCGGGATTTTCATTCCCGCAACAGCGGTTCGAAACCGCTTGGGGGTATACAAAAAGGACTCGCGAAAGCGGGTCCTTTTTGTTGTTGCAAAAAAAAGTATCAATTTGGCTTATTTTTGCCGCGAAACCGTTTATAAGTATAGATGGTGGATTTTCCCTGTCTGCCTACGCGGGGGCGTTCCCGTCTGATATGAATTATGGAAACAAAAAATACTCCCTTCGAGCAACTGACCATCACCAACAGGTTCATGTTTGCGATGGTGTTCAGCCACAAGGAAATCGCTAAGCCCTTCCTCGAAGCAATTCTCGGCATCAAGATTCATGAACTCCGCGATCCCGAACCGGAAAAGACCATCGAGATTAGTCCTGTTAGTAAGGGTGTACGCTTTGATGTTTTTGTGAAGGAAAGCGGCCCCAATGGCGAAATTATCCGCAGCTTTGATATCGAAATGCAGATTGAGGACACCCACGAAATCCCCAAGCGGGCTCGCTTCTACCAGGCCATGCGCGACAGCGAGGCTCTGTGCAGAGGTGAAAAATACTTCAACCTTAAAGAACTTTACATCATCTTCCTTTGTCCCGAAGACATTTTTGGGAAGGATCGTGCTGTCTACAGATTCAAAAACTTTGAGGCCGATGACCCGAAAATAGAGATGGGCGATCTCTCCTTCAAAAATTTTTATATCTTTAGTAAGTACCGTGAGGTCGCTGAGAAGGCAATTCGGGATTACATGGAGTATTTTGCCACCAACAAGGCGAATACCCCAGCAACCGAGGACATCGACAGGCTTGTGAAGTGGTACCAGACGGACAGCAACACGAGGATTCGCTACATGACATGGCAAGAGGAAATAGACATCGCCGTTGAGCTTGAGCGCCAGCGTGCTGACGAAATCCAAAAAAAGGCTGATGCAGAAAAGGCCCGCGCTGATGAAGCGGAAGCTCGTGCTGATAAGTACGAGAAGATGCTTCGGGAGCTTGGAAAACTGTAGCGAACCTGGTAAAAAACCGATTTTTTACACAATCGTGACAAAAATAGGAACAAATTATTCCATATTGGAATAAAAAAAATGCCTATCCCCCCCTTTTTTTGGAAAAATAATGTATAATTGTAATCATCCTAAACGTTCCTAATATGGCGTTTTTGATTGAAAAAAGCAATTCTTCGTCTTTCTTGTGTGCGTTGTGACACAATCGTGACAAAAGTTTGACAAACCTATTGCTTTTCTGAATCAAAGTGTGTATATTAGGATTGTTAACCGAGCAATGTTGCTCAAACAAGTGTGTCACAAACAACAAGGAGTACACTATGAAGAAACAAGGTTTTACCCTTATCGAATTGATGGTCGTGATCGTGATCATGGGCATCCTCGCCGCCGTCGCAGTGCCGAAACTGTTCGGCATGATCGCCAAGTCCAAGGCCTCTGAAGTCCCGACCGCCGCCGGTACTTGGATCAACATGATTGAAGCTTATGCTCAGGAAGCTTATGCAGCCGGTGACTGGAACCAGATTGGTTACACCGCTCCGGGTGACAAGAAGGCCTCTGGCTCCTTCGAATCTAACGAATTCATCTATGTTGGTGGTCTTGACGGCGACCAGGGCACTTGGTCTGCGGAAAACCGTCATAAGTTGGATGACTGCTTGTCTGGAGCAGGCGTCGGTTGGGAGTTGACTGCAACGGTGCAATCTGAAGGCTCTTCTAAGGCTGGCCAGGCTTCCATTGCTGTTGGAACGGGTCGTGCCGAATGCATGGGCCTCACCACTTCCTTCGTGAAACTTGCTAAAGACTAGTATTGTTTAAACGAGAATAATTTAAACCGGCTCCATTTGGGGTCGGTTTTTCATTAGGTTGCATGGAAGAAATGTCTTTTTATTCTATTCATTTTATCATAGCTTTGTGCATTTCTGTTGTTGTGCCTGCCGTTTGCAGAAACCCGCTAAAAAAGCGCTTGGTTGCACTGGTGTGCGCTCCTATCATCCTGTATGTCTTTTTTTATGACTATGACTATGGGGTTATGGGTGGTCCTTTCCCGTATTTCCTCTCTTATGTGGGTGCGGCATTTGCTGTTTGTCTAAGTCTGCTGGTGGTTTCTTTCCGGAGAGTTCCTGTAGATACCTCGTGCGTTTCGCGGCCATTGACAAAATTTTTATTCTCGGAAATTTTCGCATGCATTATTCTCTGTATAATATTTGCTGTTCCATGGGCTATTGATACTTTTCCACTTTCTAATGTAGAAGCGGTCCTTTTTACTGTATTTGCAGGGGATAATGAGGGTTCTGAAGAATTTGTAATATCCACTTTTACAGACAAGGTTATAATCCCTGTTTTGTGCACTCTTGTTGCGGTTCTACTTGCCCAGCTGGTATTGTCTTTTGCATTGTCTAAAAAGAAGAACTTTTATGAAGCAAGGTTCTCCTTTTTTAAGTTGTCTTTTAATCGAGGCGAGTGCCTACAGATTCTTTGGCAAATTCAGAAGGCTTTGATGACCATTTTCGGCATATATGCCACAATACTCCTTCTCGTATTACCAGGAATCGTCATGAGCGATCCGTTTAAGTTGCTGATTCAACGGCCTGTAGATTCAGAATTTTACCGCAACAATTACATTCATCCCGATTCTGTTAAAATAGAAACACAGAACGAGCCGATGAATCTTGTTGTTATTTTCCTGGAATCAATGGAAAAAAATTTTGCTCACTATACACCAGAAATTGTTGACCTAGAAAAGAAATCACTCGATTTTTTGCCTGGCGGACAAAATGTTTCAGGAACGGGTTGGACTATTGCTGGGCTTACCGGAAAACTTTGCGGAATTCCCCTAAATATGCCCATGGGTATCGAAGAATATTTCGGACCGCTTCCTACGCATGTGCCGTATGCAAAATGTTTGATGAATGTACTGGCTGAAAAGGGGTATAATCAGCTATACATACAGGGGACTAACGGAGATTTTACTCAGAAACGAGACTTTTGGAAAACTCATGGAAATGTCGATGTTCACGATATAAAACATTACAAGTCTGTAGGCAAAATTCCGGAAGATTACTTAGTATTCTGGGGATTCGAAGACCGAAAATTATACCATTTGGCAAAAGAAGAACTGGATAGTCTTGCGAATTTAAAAAAGCCCTTTGCTCTTTATATGTTGACTATCGATACGCATCAGCCTCGAGGTTATCTAGATGACTCGTGTAGGGCTGCATTGAAAGAAATCGGCATTACAGATATCAAACTAAATTATTTCCCAGAAGCCTTACGCTGCGCGTCTATGCAGTTGGAGTCTTTTATAAATTGGATGCGAGAACAGCCGTGGTTCAATAAAACTGTGATTTTCGTAATGGGTGATCATACCGCTCCCCTCTTATCCACAAAAGCAGGAGTATCTCAATCGGACAGCCTCTATTGGACAAATTTTGTTATCAATTCAGTTACGGGCAACGAGGGTGTCTATCGGCAAGGACGTGCATATTCTTCGTTGGATATGTTCCCTACGATATTAGAGTCTATGGGGTATGCGTTGGACGGACACGCCATTGGCTTGGGGCGCTCGCTTTATGCTGACAGCCCGACATTACTTGAAATGTACGGACGAAAAAGCTTGGACAGTTTACTGCGGGAACGAAGCATCCAATACGATTATTTTTTGATGGGTGAAAGAAAATGAGTGGAAAAACTGTTTTATGAATGCCCTTTACGAAAAGAAATGGTTTATCTTTCTGGCCGGCATAGTTCTATTTTTCGCTTTTGTTCGGTATAAGGGTTATGATTTCGATGCAGCACTCTACCTGTTGCAGGTGATGAACTATTTGCAGCCGGAACGATTCGTAAACGATGTCCCATTCATGTTCGGCAATCAAGATTCTTTCAGTCTTTTCTCGCCTATTATTGCTGCTGTTTTTAAAATTCTGGGCGTAAATGTTGGCGGGGTTGTTGCGACGTTGTTCTTGCAGGTTGCTTTAGGCTCGGCTATCATTACGTTGGTATATAAATGGTGTAAATCGGTTAATGCCGTGTCATGGTCGCTTCCTGTGACAATCCTAATGTTTGCTTTGTTGGCGAATAAGGAGTATGGGCCTGCCGGTTTCTATTTGCCCATGTTCGAGCCAGTTCTTGTTGCTAGGCTTGCTTCCGAAGTATTGGTCGTAATGGGGCTGGCATTTCTCTTTAGCAAAAGTAGATATATATCGTTGGCTCTTTTTGTATTGGCTGCATTGATGCATCCATTGATGGGTGGGTGGGCACTTCCCCTATGGCTGTTTATTCATTTCCCCAAATTTAGAATGCCTGTGATTGTATTGGCTTTTCTTTCTCCGTTGAGCGGATTCCTGCATATAGGACGATTCGATTTTTATCCCGATGATTGGAATCCCATCTTTTTTAGACCGGGATGGGGTGATGTTCTTTTATATTCTGGTCTGTTGCTATTTTGGGTGGCCATGTCCCGGCATTTCAAGGAGGGATTTTTTGCGAAATTCTCTCTGAGCCTATTTTGGGTATCGTTAATAGGATTCTATTTGCAATTTGCAGGGTCTTATATGGAACACATTCTGTTGTTCCAAGTGCAGCCTTTTAGGGCTCAGTGGCTCTGCGCAATTTCTGTAATTCCTGTATTTGCGATTTATGTTCGTGGCTGCCTAATAAATTGCGAAAAGTTGAATCTTCGCGATTATGCTGGATTTGTATTGGGATTGTGCGCGGTTGCCGGGTGCCAGTGGTCTGTATTTTTGTTTGCATGCCTTGTCCTGGTATTTTCCCCTATAGGGAATAGGAATGTTGTTGAATTGCCAGCTCTTTGGGTGAAGGTGCTGTTCGTCTTTGGCTTTGTGTTCTTACTTGCGAATTCTCTGTTCTGTAACTTTGTTCAATTGTCTGTAGAGCAAGGAATCGGAAATACGAATATGGCGGTATCGTGGATGTGTATTCCCTCTTACCTGTCCGTTGTTGAAAAAATTTTATTGGTTGTTTTTACTTTGATATGCGTATCGCAGAAAAAATACGGATATGCATTAATCTTTGCTATTGCTTTTGGTTGTGGATGCCTGAAAATTCTCCCTATCGTAGCGTTGCTTCTTTGTCTTTTGCCCAATTTGAGTTCTTCAATAAAAAAAGCTTTGTTGGCTTTTTCGATTTCTTTTTCTTTTTTTGAATTATTGAGTTCTTTGTACAAGTCCAATTCTACTGAAATGCAGCCTCTTGAAAACGCTGCGGCTGCATGCATCCTCCTTTTTGTAGTATTATTCGCAGTTTCTTGTTGGATTATGGTTCTGAAAAAAGACGCACATAGTCGTAATGCGCTAGTGCCGTTTTTGGTGCTGGTTGTTTCACTTTCTGCGTGGGATATTTATAGATGGGATTCTAGAAATGAATTTGTGGCTTTGAACGAAAAACAGATGGACGCTTTTTTTGAGACCCCGATATTCCCACAGGTGAAAGATCGCGGCAAACTCCTTTTTACCGTTGATTACGAAACGCCTATACAATCTAGAATGAACTTTTTGACTGGGGCATATGCTGACGAGTCTATTTATGTGGGTGAAGTCTTTTATAAAGAACAGTTTATGGAATCTAACCGCCGCCGAAGTGCTTTGTTGACGGGATCATCGCAAATGGTTCATTTAGGCGAGTTTAAAAAAGAAATCTATAAGGTTTATACAAACCCAGATACGCTTTTTGCTCGTGTTCATTATTTGTGTGGTGCAGGAGAAATATCGCATTTCGCTACGGACTATGCGAATATGCCTCTCTCTAAACAGGATTCTGTATACTTAGATGTAAAACAAAAAAATGTATGGCTGTACGGATGCCCTGGTAAATAAGATGCGTTCCTTGTTAGAAAAGAAATGGTTTATCTATACGGCTGGTTTGGCCTTTTTCTTTGTATTGTTCCGTTATTACGGATATTTTGAGGATGCAGGTCGCTACCTATTGCAAGTGGTTCATTTCTTGCATCCTGAGCGCTTTGTAAACGATGTCCCGTTCATGTTCGGGAATCAGGATAGCTTTACCGTTTTTTCTCCGATAATGGCAATCTTTTTTAAGATGTTTGGAGTCAATTGCGGGGGAGTCGTTGCAGTCTTTTTGATTGAAATCTTGTGGGGGGTGGCAGCAATAACGTTGTTTGTACGTTGGACGAAATTGTGGGGACACCCAACATGGGCTCTGCCCACCTTTATTGCATGCCTTGTTGTGCTTACCAATAAGCAGTATGGGAGTGGAGCTTATTTCCCGATAATTGATCATATTTTGGTCGCTAGATTCGCTGCGGAAGTTTTTATTCTTTTGGGATTAGCCTTTTTGTGGTCTAGAAACCGCTATGTGTCTTTAGCGATGTTCTTGTTGGCGTCCGTATTGCACCCGTTGATGGGTGGGTGGGGTATACCACTTTGGCTGCTTCTCCATTACCCCAAACTTCGTTTGCCATTATTGATAGTGGCTGTTTTTGCTCTTTTTACGGCTTTTTTGCACATGGGCCGTTTAGATTTCTATCCAAACGATTGGTTTGGCCAAAGCCTTCCATTCACACCAACGGGCGAAGACGCCATATTCTATGCGACAATTCTTGTTTTTTGGTGGGTTGTCTGGAAATTTTGCAGGAATCTTGCCGTTTCCAGATTTGCGTATGCTATTTTCTGGCTTTGCCTTATAGGTGTCTTTTGGCAGTATGCAGGAATCACCCTGCGTCACGAACTGCTGGTCCAGGCGCAGCCCTACCGCGTTTTGTGGCTAGGTTTTATCCCCATGGTCCCGATTTCGGCTTTGTGTCTGTGGGATTATTTCCGTAACCCCACATCGATTTCATTGTGGTTGAATGCGAGGCCGAGGCTTGCGCGGGCTGCGTTTGTCTTTGCTCTAATCTTTTTGGTTGCATCGGCTTTCTTGCACAATATGGTGCAATTGGCTTTGGAACAGAATGTTGGAAATGTTGGCTTGGCTCGAAATCTTATGGATTTGCCTGCAATGTTGGCTCCTGTCCACAAAGTTGTTTTAGGTCTACTTGCTTTGATATGTCTTGTGGAACGTCGTTTTTGGTTAGCTATTGCCTTTGGTCTTTCTTTGTTTAATGGCGATTTAACGATTCTCCCTATCATTGCCATTGTATTGTATCTGCTCCCGTCTATAGATGGCTTGCTTAAGGATATCTTGATTGTCTGTGCAATTGTTATTTCGCTTGCGGAATATTTGTCTGGCTTGCAGGCGTCTCCATTGCTTGGTCCTGGTATTCAGAGCACTCTTTTCCTCGTCATTTTGTTCATCCTTATAGGTTGCGTTACATATTTGTATAGAAGTCATAGGGAGAGCGTGTTGTGGATTCCGTTTGTGCTGATGATTGCGACATTTGCGGTCTGGGACTTTGCCAAATGGGATGTGCGCAGTGAGTCAAGAATATTGGATGAGCAACAAATGGACGCATTCTTTGATCAGACAGCTTTCCCTCAAATTCAGGATCGAGGAAAAATTTTGTTTGTAGAAAATGGCGAATCCCCTTTGCAGTCTCGTTTCAAGTTCTTGACTGGGACTTATGCTGACGAAACCATTAATATTGGAGAACTATTTTACAAAGGACAGTTTCTTGAGGCCCGTTCTCGCAAAAATGCATTGCTTTTGGGTGATACTGTTTTGGGTAATTGGGGTAATTATACCCAAAGAATAGCTGAAGTCTATGCGAATCCTGATACTTTATTGGCTCGCGTGAATTTCTTGTGCGACATTGATGATATTACACATTTTGTCTCGGATTATGCGAGTATGCCTTTGCTAAGGCTGGATTCTCTATTTCTTACTGTGAAGAGTAAGTATATATATTTATATGGGTGTAATTGACGTTTTTTTTACGGATAGGTATAAAAAAGTAAAAGGTTTTCACAATGAGAAGGTATTTGAAATTTTTTGGATTGGTCTTCCTTACAATCTTTTGCTTTGTTGGAATGTTCCTTTTTGAAAGTATTGATGTTTTAATGGCTTTCTTTCCTCTGGAAAATCTCGATGCTGTTGTTTTTACTCTTACGCACAATGTAGATGGGACCACAAATCTTATGTGGTTGCTTCTAGAACCATGTTTGAAAACTGCCGCTGAAAATACTTTTTGGGGGCTTGCTTTTATTGTGTCGATTATAGTATTCTTTTTGCACATTTCTTGCAAAAAAAAATCCATTGATTTGCGGACTTTTATGAAAAAACTCATCAAACCGGTAATAATTTGCATTGCGGTATTTTGCTTAATTATTTGGCTTCCCACTATACATAAATTTCCGTTGATGTCTTACATAGAATTCTATGGGGCTTTATTGAATGATGAACCAATTTATAATTCATTGTATGAAGAAGACTATGTTCATCCAGATTCCATTCCCGTTACGTTTGACAAAAAGAGGAATCTTATTTTAGTGTTTTTGGAGTCAGTTGAAGGCAATTTTCAAGATAAAAAAAATGGAGGGAGTCTCAAAGATAACTTAATCCCAGATATAACAGAAATGATTGAAGCAAATGTGTCTTTTCTACCTGGAGGGATGACGGTAGAAGGAACGGGATGGACGATGGCGGAAACGATTGCAAAAACGTGTGGAATCCCATTGCAAGAACCGATAGGTCGGAATAGGCATGGAATAGAAAATTATCTAAAAAAAGCAGTGTGTTTAACAGATGTTCTTCAAAAAAATGGATATGAAATCAAATTGGTTCAAGGAACGGATATTGCGTTTGCTTCAATGGATTTTTTTGCTAATTCGCACGGCATTGAAAAGAAAAACATTTATGATTTGTCACATTTTTTAAAGAAGAATATTTTTCGTTCGGACAAGTCTTTTTTTGAAAGTATAAAGGATGCGGATCTATATAACGAGGTGAAAAATATTGCTAATGATTTAGGAAAACAGAATAAACCATGGATGCTTTGGTTCTTTACCATGGACACTCATGGTCCATATGGACGGATTGACTCCAATTGTGTTGAAATTCCTCTGCACATACAAAGAAAACAACAATATCCCTTCGCATTACGATGCGCTTCGAAACATATAAAAGATTTTGTCGAATGGGCAAAAATACAGGATTGGTTTGAAAATACGACCATTGTTGTTATGGGCGATCATCCGGCAATGATTGCTCCGGAGGTGGTAGGTTATCCCCAAGAAAAAATTGAACGTTATTGGGTAGATTTCTTTGTGAATTCAGAAATAGCTTCTGTTCCGAGTAGGGATAGGCAATTTACTTCATTTGACATGTTTCCGACGATTCTGGAAGCGATGGGTGTGAAAGTTGAAGGTCGCGCGCTGGGATTGGGCCGTTCTTTATTTTCTGAAGAGAAAACCTTAATCGAAAAATATGGAAAAGATTCTCTTAATGCTTTAATAAAAAGGAAGGGAACGAAATACAAATCGTTCTGGGATTAAATCTTTTTGAAAGTCAGACGTTATGTAGTGTTTTTTTTCGAAGAAGAGAAATTAAAACAAAAAGTTTAAACGTATATTTGGTTTAATGAAGTTAAAGAATCTTCCACAGAGTTCCTTCTGCTGCGCATTCTGCCTGAACTTGGCTTTCTTACTGGTTTGCCTTGCGGTTTGCGGGTTCCATAGGGGCTCCTTGGACGATTACTTCATGTCGGCTGTAATCACCGGGGCCTACGGCGGTGAATTCGACCCGCATACGCTTTTCGTGAACGGGGCCTATGCTTACTTCTTGAAGCCGTTCTATGCGCTTTTCCCGGAGGTGGGCTGGTACTTTATTTTTGAACTGCTGGGCGCGTTTGCCGCGTTTACGGTGTTCGTCTACTTCATGCTGCGCCAGGTGGGCGGTAAGCTGGGGGTGGCTCTTTCCGTATTCTTGCTTGCGTGCCTCGCTCCGGATTTCTACCTGCAGGCGGCCTTTACCCAGTGCGCTGCGGCGTCGACGGCCGCGGCCATTTTGCTGTTCTACTTTGGCAACGGGGAACGCCGCAAGGCCTGGATTGTTCTGGGCGGATTGTTCTTTGTCGCGGGCATGGTGTTCCGCAAAGAAGGATTCCTTTTGGGGGTGCCCTTCCTGGCGGCGGTGCTGGCCCTGAATTTCTTCGAAACGCGCAAGATCATGAAGACGACCATCGCGGTTTTCGTGGCCTGCGTATGCGCCTATCAGCTGTTGCAGAACTTCAACAACGGCCTGTTCGAGGACAAGGAATATTCTTATTACCGCGAATACCAGTGGAGCCGAGCCCTGTTTGGCGACGGCGACAATTACGATGTCGACGCCACCTACGACGAACTGGAAGAACGGCAGATGCAGGGGCGCGATTTTAGGTTCCTCCGGAGTTGGATTTTCTACGACACCGAAGTGTTCTCGCTGGATAGCCTGAAGCCGATTGCGGGCATCGTCCAGAGGAACCGCTACGAGGTGAATCCGGCCAGGATGCCGGCGGCGCTTTTCCTCGTTGTGGCGAAGTCGTTCTTCCAGGCGAATGCTTGGTGCTGGATTGTACTTTGTTTCATGTTCTTCTTCTTTATCCCCAAACGCGCCAACTGGTACACCTGGGGCTCGCTTGCGCTGTTGTGCCTTTGCATGGGCTACCTGCTGTACGTGAACCGGGTGGTTTACCACGTGGAGTCGGGGATATGGCTCTACGCCATAGTCTGCGCGATTCCGATGATGCGCAAGGAATATTTTGAGAAGGGCCGGAACATCGGCAGGCTGCCTTCCCTGATTTGGCTTATGGCGCTTGGCAGCCTGGTGCTCGCATTGTCGGGCCAGCGTGGCGTCGACAACAACCGTCCGCTTTTCGGTATTCCGCAGATGTCTACGGAATGGAGCGAATTTGACCAGTATGTGCGGGCGCATCCCGACGACGTGTTCCTGCTCTATTTCAATGACTACAAATACCTCGCGACCTACAGGGACCCACCTTACAGGGCGGTTGCCCCGAGCAGCTGGGGCAACATCATTCCGCTCGGTTACTGGAACATGAACCTGCCCGGCATGCAGAAGGAAATGTGGGTGCGCGGCGTGCAGAACCCCATAAGGGATATCGTCAAGGAAAACGTGTATGTGCTGGAGACTGACACGCTTCACAGATTCAACCGTTTCTACCGTGTCCATTACCATGACTCGGTCTCTATGCGGACGGTGAGGGAGTTCGGGGACATGCGCCTGGTGAAGTACCGCCGCGAAGGGGGTGAACCATGACGATTTTCCAGAAAATCGGTTTCGGCATTTTTATAGTGCTCGTCGCCTTTGCGGTCGTGTTCTCGTATTTGATTAGTGCCCAGTATATCAAGCCGTCCTACAAGCCGTGGCACATGCAGCCCCGTGTCGACGCGGATTCGCTGACGGCGGAATATGCGGACAACTATGAACTGCTTGGCAAGGGCCAACTCTTTAGGCGGTTTGCCGATACGTCGCGGATAACGGTGAACATATTGGTGGATGCCTGGGGCGTGCCTTTTGATACGGCGCTCCTGCGCAAGGACTTCTCCGCGTTTAAGGAGGTGCCGCACAAGGAATACTTGCATTACAGGCTGGTGAACCGCACGAGGCATGCGGAATTCGCCGAGTTGAAGACCAACGACACGAACGGCTTGTACCTTTTCGGCGGGGATTCCCTGGAGTACGGGCGCAACCTCTATATCGACTCGCTGGGATATTCCGCGCGCGTTTTCTGCCAGAAGTGTTCCGACAGTTCGATGATTACGTCGCTGGATTCCGCCCTGTTTTTCGGGACCGTGAAGACGCTTGCGCTGACGACGCAAGGCAGCCGCGACGGGGACAGGGAGAAGTTGCGCATCACGCTGAATCTCATCGCCGAAGTCGCCCGGAAATATCCCAAAGTGCAGTTCATAGTGCAGGGAACGCACCGGCCCACCCTCGGCGACCCGAAAATCCGCCGCGAGAGCTTTACGCACTGGGTTCCTGCGGTTGTGCTGAATTGAAATTTAGGGGAATTTTGTTAAAACTCGCTCATTTTTTAGTAAAAAATGCGAAAATTTCGCTCATTTTTTATAAAATGGTGTATATTTAGGGTATGTACCTCAAACGCAAATTAGACTATTTCCTGGATGAATGGAAAAAATCCGCCGATAGAAAGCCCCTCATAATCAAGGGGGCCCGTCAGATTGGAAAGACCGAGTCTGTCAAGCATTTTTCCTCGAATTACGAAAATTTTATCAATATCAACTTCGTCCTAGAGAAGAAGTACAAGAGCATCTGCGAAGACGGCTATACCGTCAATGACATTATCAAGAATATCTCACGCATAGATTCCGAAAAAAGGTTTATACCTGGAAAGACGCTTATCCTTTTTGATGAAATCCAGGATTATCCGGAAATTGCGACTTCGCTAAAGTCGTTCTGCATGGACAAGCGTTTTGACGTGATCTGCAGCGGCTCCATGCTAGGCATCAACTACAAACGAATCGAAAGCAACAGCGTTGGCTACAAATCGGAATACCAGATGCAGTCCATGGATTTCGAGGAGTTCCTTTGGGCCGTGGGTTATGGAACCGATGCTGTCGAGGATTTGCTGTCGCACATGCTGTCGGCCAAGCCCTTCAACCAAACGGACATGAATGTTTTCGGCGGAAGATTCATGGATTATTGCCTGCTCGGCGGGATGCCCGAAGTTGTTCGTTCGTATGTAGAAAAGGGGACTTTTGAAGGGTCCCTCTCACTCCAGCGCGCACTCGTCGCCGACTACAAGGAAGATATCAAGAAATATGTTGAAGGCATAGATAAGACCCGCGTACTGAACGTGTTCAATAACATCCCCGTGCAGTTGGCGAAAGAGAACAAGAAATTCCAGATATCCAAGGTGGCGAGCGGAGCGAAGTTCAAGGACTACTGGGGATGCATAGAGTGGCTGTGCGATGCCGGAATGGTGAACGTTTGCCATTGCCTCCATACGCCAGAGCTCCCGCTGAAAGGCAACTACGAAGAATCAAAGTACAAGATTTATTTTAAGGATACCGGACTGCTTATCGCGAACCTCGATGACGAATCTCAGGAAGACCTTCGCGCCAACCGGAACATGAATGTGTACAAGGGAGCCTTGTACGAAAATATCGTTGCCGAGATTTTGAACAAGCAGGGATACGAACTTTTCTATTACAAAAGAGAGAACTCTACTCTGGAACAGGACTTCTTCGTGCGCACGAAGAAGTCTCTTGTACCGGTGGAAGTCAAAGCTAAGGCAGGAACGGCAAAATCGCTATCGACATTGGTCAAGAGCGATGCTTACCCAGACATAACGACGGGAATTAAGTTTACCGCCGGGAACATCGGTTTCCAGAACAATATATACACCTTCCCGTATTTTTGTGCATTTCTACTAAAAAGATATCTTTCGGGGGTGGATTTTTAGGTTATGGCTATCCCCAAGATAATCCATTACTGCTGGCTGAGCAGCGAACCGTACCCGGAACTGGTGCAACGCTGTATGCAGAGCTGGAAGGAGAAACTTCCGGATTATGAACTCATGCTTTGGGACATGAGCCGGTTCGACATCCATTCCGTGCCCTGGGTGGAACAGGCCTGTGCTGCGAAAAAATGGGCCTTCGCTGCCGACTACATACGGCTCTATGCGCTCTACAATTATGGCGGCATCTATCTGGATAGCGACGTGGAGGTGCTGAAGCCCTTTGATGTCCTGCTGGACCGGTCATACTTCTTTGGAAGGGAACATACTCCCGACCGCATCGAAAATCGGAATTCTATTGAGGCCGCAACGATGGGTGCGGAAAAGGGGCTTCCTTTCCTGAAAAAGGTTATGGATTTTTATGAGCGTCTAGATTTTGTTGATGCGGGTGGAAATCTGAATACGACGACCTTGCCGACAATCCTCGCTCGCCAATTGAAAGGTGAAAACCTGGATGTTCTGCCGATGGACTATTTTAGTCCCAAGAATACGCGGACGCTGGAACTCCATATTACGGGGAACACCTACAGCATCCACCATTTCAACGGATCGTGGCATTCTTTGGCTCAGCAGAAACATGTGGCGTTGAGAACTAAGCTCTGCAAGGTGCTTGGAGAGGGCTTCGGGGATGTGCTGAGCTCCTTCTTGGCTATATTTATCCATATAAGATATGAAGGTCTTTGGTGTACGTTGAAGAAAATTTTTGGCAAGATTAGGGCGTGATGAAAAAGATTCTTTTTGACGCAACAGTCCTTGTTGATGGAAACGACATGATTGAAGAGCGTCGTGGTATCTATTTTGTTGCCAGGAATCTTTTGCTCGAAATGTGCCGGCAGAGCCAATCTGAGATTATCCTCTTCGCCTCCACCTTCAAAGAAGCTGGACTTCAGCGGGTTGTTTCGGAATTAGGTATCAATGCGAAGCCTTATAAAAAGGCGTCGGCTTTGTCCGCTAGGCTGCATTCTGTTGTTGTCTGTTGCAGGAAAAAGAGGCTTGAAAAAGGGTGCGGTTGCGTAAAAAGGATCTTGTTTTCTGCGCTGATAGCATTTTTCTCCGTGGTTTCCACATTGTTGTATTCCGTAATCAATTTCAATTGTAAGTTCGATAAGGATACAGTTTTCTTTTCACCGCGTACATCGGCTCCTTGGTTTATCAATAGGCGAAAATCCATAAAGAAATTTATAGTCCTGTATGACTTGATTCCGGTCTTGTTCCACAACCGCGAGATGATGAGGTGGGGTTGGTTTGCCTATTTGCTGCGGACGCTTAACGGCAATGATACGTATTTCGCAATTTCCGAGAATACAAAAAGGGACTTTTGCGGCTATAGCAAAAAAATAAGGGATTCGCAGGTGAAGGTCACCTATTGCGCTAGCGACAAGCTTTTTTGTCGACATTCGGATTTGGAAGAGTTGAAGTGCTTGAAAGAAAAATACGGAATTCCGGAGTCGAAGAATTTTGTTTTTTCTATTGGGGCCCAAGACAAAAGGAAGAATAGTGACCGAATTGTTCGGTCTTTCATGGCCTTTAAGGAAAAAAACAAAATTGATGACTTGGTATTGGTGGTTGCCGGCAGTTCTGATAACAGAGATGATGATTTGGTCCTGTATCGTTCTTATGTCGATGGCAAAGATTTACCGATTTTTTATAGCTTTGCTCAGTGGTTTGTTTTTACCAGCCAGTACGAGGGTTTCGGCCTCCCGCCCTTGGATGCGATGCAATGCGGTTGTCCCGTAATAGCCAGCAATAATTCCTCTATCCCGGAAGTTGTTGGTGATGCGGGACTGCTAATTGACTGGGATAGCGATGAACAGCATGTAGATGCTTATGGAAAATATTATTTTGATGAAACGTTGCGAAAAGATTATGCCCAAAAGGGCATGGAATGCGCTAAGCAGTTCTCTTGGGAAAAAATGACAAAAGAAATTCTTTCAACTATTGACGAGAGTTACGAAATATGTTGAATATCATCTACGATGCAACAATTATAGCGAATATTTTTTATAAAGATGACAACCGAAGCGGGGTTTTTTTTGTTGCATGGAATATTTTGAAGGAATTGCAGAAACGTCAAGATGTTAGATTACGTCTTTATGTCAATCCTGAAGAGTATGCTGAAGGTTGTCGGTTGCAAAAAGAACTTTTGCCCGAAGCAGTCTATATTCAAGATTTTTCTAGATTTTATTTTTTGAAGAAAGTATATTCATTTTTCAAGAAAAAATATTCGCATTTCTACAAGCATTTGTATTTTCGAAAAATATTTGCTGCTGGATATTTTTTTTCGCAGTGGATCTTTAAACTTTTTATAAAAGTCAATGAAGATGAAGTGAAAAAATCGGATTGTTTTCTTTCACCCATATATGGAATCCCTGAATTTGTAAGAAAATTCCCTCATTTGAAACCATTTGTTTTGTTGCATGATGCCATTCCTTTGAAGTTCCCGAAATATTATCCTTATGGGAAGCCTTTGGTAAAGAAAATTATGGAAACTTCGTGCCAAGGAGATTCGTTCTTTTTTGTTTCTGCCAGTGCATATAATGATTTTAAATCTTTTTTCTCTATTGTCACAAAAGCCAATTCTACTGTGATTCATTTGGCTGCGGACTCATGTTATTTTCCAATACGCGATGAAAATACCTTGTTGAAGGTAAAAAAGAAGTACAATATTCCCGTTGAAAAGAAGTATGTGTTTAGCTTGTGTACGCTAGAACCGCGAAAGAATCTAATAAGGTCAGTTAGAACATTTTTGCGGTTTGTCAAAAAGAATGACGCCAAGGACATTATTTGGGTTATGGGTGGTGCCGCTTGGACAACATTTATTGATGAATTAGAAAAAGCGGGCGTGAACTGGGATCCTGAAATCGTTGTACGTGCGGGCTATATTGATGATGAAGATTTGCCAATATTGTATAGTAATGCCGAATGGTTTGTGTATACCAGCCAATACGAGGGATTCGGCCTCCCGCCTCTTGAGGCTATGCAATGTGGATGTCCTGTAATTACGAGTAATAATTCTTCTTTGCCGGAGGTTGTTGGTGATGCTGCACTTACAATAGACTGGGATAGTGAAGAACAGCATGTTGAGGCGTACGAGAAATATTATTTTGATGAAGAATTGCGAAAAGAGTATGGTCGGAAAGGGTTGGCTCGAGCTGAACAATTTTCATGGACAAAGTCTGTTAATCAAATTATTTCAGTTATGGAACATCGACAATGCGAAGAATAAAAATTCTTTTTGACGTTACCCAGTTGGTGCGAGGGATAATCGACACGCGAAGCCGAGGTGGTGTTTTTTTTGTTGCCCAAAACATTTTAAGGGAATTAAGCAAACGATTAGATGTTGACGTTATTTTATTGCCGACTGTAATAGACTCTGTGGACCTGTTTTATTTACGAGAAAAAAATTTTTATTCCCTAAAAATGTTTGAAAAGCCTTCGTCACTAGATTTCGCTTTTTATAAACTTCGGAAAAATTTAAAATATGCAAGAAAAATTTTTTCAAGAATATCAATAATACGGAAATGCCTGTATGTAATCATTAGATTTGTTGAAATACTTCATTTGTGTATTCGTAAATATAATTTTTCAAAATATAGTCCTAGTGATTGTGTCTATTTTTCCCCGAATCAAGCGCCACCTAAGGAACTGAAAAAAACGGCAATAAAAAGCTATGTTGTTCTTCATGATATTATTCCGATTCTGTTAGAGGAATACAAGGAACAATCACGAACGGGCTGGTTTAAAACTTTAATTGACTCGTTTAATGACCAAGATGCATATTTTGCTGTTTCTAATGCGACGAAAAAAGACTTTCTTGCCTATTTTCCTATTTTAAAATCGGAACAATTGCATGTTCTTTCTTTGGCGGCTTCGGAAAAATATAAAGTTGAAAAAGATGAGGCTAAGTTAAATTCTGTAAAAGAAAAGTATGGTATCCCCAAAGAGAAAAAATATCTCTTTAGTTTATGTACTCTAGAACCTCGAAAAAATCAAATTCGTGCAGTATCGTGTTTTCTGCGATTTGTGAATAAAAACCAATTAGATGATATTATTTTTGTATTAGGGGGTGGTGCAGGCACCACTATTGCCCAAAAGATGAAAAGTGAAATTGAGTCTGTTGGCAACGGCTCTGTTTTGCCAATTGGTTTTGTTGATGATGTGGATTTGCCAATATTATATGGTAATGCTGAATGGTTTGTATTTACAAGCCAATATGAAGGCTTTGGCCTGCCGCCATTGGAGGCGATGCAATGTGGTTGCCCTGTAATCACAAGTAATAATTCGTCTTTGCCAGAAGTTGTTGGTGATGCGGGGATAATGATTGACTGGGATAGTGACGAGCAACATATTGATGCGTATGAGAAATACTATTTCAATGAGGCGTTGAGAAAAGAAAATAGAAGAAAGGGCTTGGAGCGCGCAAAACTGTTTTCTTGGAAAAAAACGACAGAAGAGATTGTTGCCTTTATTGAGAGCGGATTTTGATTAATTTTTTTGCATAAATGGCATATAATTTGGGAAATCTTATGGCTAAGGTTAACTTTGTTCTCTGTATTATATGAAATTTAGGCAGTTCCTTTAGTTTCGAGAAATATGTAAGAGCCTTTGAGAAATATTCGTCGTTGTTTAAATCGGATGTATATTTGTTAATCCAATGCCAGCTTAATTTTATTGAAACGAGAACGGCTAATTCGAGCTCTTTCTTTTCTAAAAGAAAACAGAGCTGTTCGTGTACAACATCTATGTAGTTGTAAAGGAAATCTGTTTTGGTGATAGAATCTTGTCGCTGATAATAATGGTAGAGAACGCGGTCAACGCAGCATATTCTGTTTGCTTCGTATATTAATTTGTAACTTGTGAAATCGTCTTCGTGGATTTTTCCTTTGGGAAATCTAATATCCTTAAAGAGCCGTTTGCTGTAGAGCTTCGCCCAAGAAATTCCTAAATGTATCGTTTGTGAAAGAATGATTTTTCGAAAGGCTTTTTTTCCGTCAATAATGCCTGTTTCAAAAAATTCAGAATCTAATTGATGGTCGTCCCACACCAAGTCGTGGTTGATGATTGTGATGTCTGAATTTGTTGAGAAAGCGTTTTCTACTAGACAACGAATATATTCGTTGTCCACCCAGTCATCGCTATCAATAAAGGATATGTACTCTCCAGTGCAAATATTTAACCCTGCATTTCTTGCATCAGATAAACCGCCATTTTCTTTGTGTATTACCACAATGCGATTGTCTTTTGCTGCGTATTCGTCGCAGATTTGAGGACAAGCATCTGGGGATCCGTCATCTACTAAAATGATTTCCAAATTCGTGTAAGTCTGATTTTCGATGCAGTCCAAACAGCGTCGCAAGTATGGCTCAACTTTGTAAATAGGGATGATGATGGAAACAAGAGGTTGTGTCATATGGCCCAAATATATTGCTTTTTACTGTTTATCAAATTTTTGGTGAAATTTTTCTCTAAAATCCGTATTGGGTAGATGGAAAAATTTCCAGACTTTAACAATGAATGGTAGACCGCTATATTTATTTATTTGCCGTGCCCAACATAAAAGAAAAACAGATGTTAATCCGGATGGCTTGAGTTCTTTTTCCCATAACAGTCTACATTTTGTATAGCTGCCGGCTTGAATCAGGTCTTGCTTGTTTCGTTCTATTTGGGATAATTCGCTATCAACGATACGGAATTTGGCTAATCTGGATGTGAAGCCTTTTTTTTCGAAATACTCGTAAATACGATGGTTCTCAATAAAGTTTATTCCCGTGCTAAAACTTTTGCTTGTTGTTGCTGTGGAATGGCGCCTAAAATGATTTAGTCTTTTGGATATGTAATACAGGTTTCCTGTTTCACACAAGTAGTTCCAAAAAAGATAATCTCCGGATCCAAGGAAATCTTGGTAGTCTTTGGGTATGCTGGTTAAAGATTGTTTTCGGAACAAAACTGAACTGGCGTTGTAGATGTTGTTGAAATAAATTTGTTTTTTCTTTAAAAATGTAAAGCCCCTAAAAAATGTGTCTCTTGCAAGATAGGTGCCAGGAACAGTTTGGGTGGTGTATTCCCAATAAGATTCGCAAAAGGCAAAAACTAAAGATGAATCTCTATCTAAACAGCAGACCATCTCATCTAAAAAATTTAATTCAGCCCAATCATCGCTTTCTGCGATCCAAATGTATTTTCCTTGGGCCAGCTTAAATCCTTTCGCCCATTGTTTGAATGGGGAGCCGCTGTTTATTTCGTTGTAGATTATATGGCTGATTTGGGGGCGATTTTGGTATTCTTCAATTATTTCTTTGCTATTGTCCGTGCTGCAATCATCTAAAATAATAACTTCAAAATCCTGAAATGTTTGATTGAATATAGATTCCAAACGCTGCCTAAGAAAAGGAGCATGGTTGTAGTTTGGTACTATGACGGAAACAACAGGAGCGGGCATTTTTTTGTTTTATGTTGAATGGATTTATACTAGATATGATTGCCAAAAATCGGTGCTGGTTATGAAGCGGATTTCTTTACGTAGTTTGGTTTGCAAAGTTGCCTCTGATGGCCTTAAATGGAATAAGACCTTTGTGAATTGCAGAATACTCCAGAGGAATAATTTAAAGTTACTTTGATAGATTGTGTATATGTCTTCGTTTTGTCGAAAATATATAATTTTTTTTAATCGAAATAAATCGGGTGTCAAATCATTGGAATCCAAAACTATTACATCTTTTTTTAATTTTGGCAAAAGTGTGTTGAATATATTTGCCGCAAAAAAGATTTTCTTTAAAAAAGACCAAGTCTTATCGTCGGATTTTTTAGTGGAGAAAGACGTTGCTTTAGTGGAAATTTTATTGGCTCCACATTGAGGATAAGACGTTTTTATTGCTTTTTGACAAAATACTATTGTTTTTTTGTTTTTTAAACTTTTTGTACCCTGCCATAAATCAATTTCTGCTTGTGATAGAGCAATCCAGTCAAGATAACGATATGTCCCGACTAAATTGATAAAGGACAACGTCATCTCTTTTTTTGTGGCAAGAATTTTTCCGGGCGTCTTTTTTAGCAGCTTTAGAATTCTGCTATTCCTGTAGGAGCAATATTGCTTGCACATATTGTCTTTGCTGAGAAAAGAATGCCAGACGGAAATTCCATTTAATAAAATTACAGTGGATGATTCTCTTAGACTGAATTCGGTGTCATCGTATTGAAAAAAAAACGGTAATGGAAGATTGTCCTTTCTGATATATTGTATGGGAATGCAGCAGTAGAACCATGGCGCAAAATTGGGTTCTTTGTTGTTAAGATTCTTCAGAATGCTTGAAACATTTGAAAGATTGCTGTTGGGGTTGCTAAAACGGACTCCGTCTGTTGGGCTCCAAATACAGCCATTAATGGCTTGCTCGGACATGTTCTCCGATTTAAGCATTGCTCCACCAAGTATTTTTGTACGGAAATTCACTCTGAGACAACGTAAAAAACAAAATGTCCTTACTAAAACGGCGGGATCTAGTAAAATGTCGTCATCCATCAAGATGAAGTGAGTGAGGTTCAATTCTAGATTATGAGAAATGGCCTCAATCATGCATCTTGCGAATCCGCCAGAACCTCCGGCATTAATGTTTGGAAAAATTTGGACTTTGGGATGATGGTAGTTGAAATTGTGTAACGTTTGCCCGTTATCAGAAATGATTATATCTAGTTTGTTGTATAGTTCTGATTGCGGATTGTCAAGTATTGTGTCTTGAATTGCTTTTAAATTTTTTAAAACAAAAGATTCCCTTTTGTATGTGCATATTCCAATGCCGATTTTTATAGAGTTTGTAGAATCGGAATAGATTCTGGTGCCATAAAAGCCTTCGATTATGCGACATGATTCGTCTTTAGAAGAAATAGTAAAAAAGCAAATTCCATGAATGTTCGCTATGTCGGGAAATGAAATTGTTATGGATTCTTCGATTTCGTTTTTTTCGTGAGTTGCAAGTAAGCGGTTTTGGATCGTTCCATTGACCAATGTCGCTTCAAATAATTCAATAAAACATCTTCCTTGAATTTTTAGATTAAGAAAGAGATTTGTTATGGATGTATACTCTTTCCAGTTCTCTATTGAAAAACTGTTGAAATATGTGTCAAAGGAAATTGTTTGATGAGGCGATAAAAAGAAATTACAGCCAAATTGCTTCGAATTGGATCTGTAATACAGTTCCGTTTCTGTACAAATATCTTCACGGGGGAATAATATTGGCTGAAGTATCATGCTGAATCCTAAAGAATATCGGCGAGTTTGTGGGATTCGTTTGATAGGAATTTACATCGGTTGGCGATTGTTTCTCTAAGGGGCTTGCCTAGAGATATGGCTTTAAGTGTGTCTTCGATAATGAGGTCTATTTCTTTTTCAGATGGAATTGCATGATATTCCCTAGGTGACGGATATTGTAGAACGTCTTGGAGGGATCGGGTTTTGTGAGAATTTGAGTCCATGAAAACACAAGGCGTTCCCCCGTGGGAAGCGAGAATTGCTGGATGGTATCGCCCGGTTATAAACGCTTTTGCACACGATAAAATTTTTGCTGCCGCTAGTATTGGGGTTTCCATGGATATTAAGGGAGCGTTTGTTATTGAACTGACTTCCGATAGGAACTTGTCACCCTCGCATGTTTGAATCAAGAAAATGTTGCTTTTATATATGTTTCTTAGTTTTTGGACTAATTGAACGTATGCGGGAATAGACTTCGTTGTGTCTCCTACAAAGGCGGAAGATCCGGCAATCAAGATATAGGGCTTAGAAAAATCTAGGTTGAAATAGGCTTCGTCTTGTTCTGCTGAATGTGCTAAACAATATTTCCCATTTGTGATGGCGGGTGCTTCTGTGATGAGCTTGTGCCATGAGAAAAGGGCGTCTGGGATGATTGAAGGCTCTATGTCAACAAAGTGCTTCTTTATATAATTGTAAGATGTTTTTTCCCGAACAATGATTTGAGAACAATTTTTTAGCACACTATTTATGGCTTTGATACTATCTTGATTATGGGGTAGGCTCGTTGAATCGGAAAACATCACGTTTGCTAGATAAACTGGCTTGTGTTTTTGGTTAACCCAATGGATGAGCATTGTTAAAACTAAAGGCTCTCTCCATTGAGGTTTCCCGAAAATAAATGAGCCTTCTCCGTTTACAACAACTGCGTCGAAATCATATTGATCGATAAGCAAATCCCGCAATTGCGGATTTGCTGGAATACATTTTAACAGATTCTTTCTTGATTTCTCAAAATCCAATGAGACAAAATCAAAAGAACCAAAATACGAGAAAAACTTGAAACGATGCAGGATTACTTTTACAACATCTCTGAGAAAGGTGTGCTTCCCAAAGAAAGAATAGGCTATTTGGGGAAGAGGAGAGTAAAAGAATAATTCAGATGTGTCCTTAGATGTATTTTTCCCAGTGATAATGCCGGTAATTTTGTTTTTTTCTCGGATTAGCATGGATAGCGCAGTGCTTGTCGCTCTGCATCCATAATTACCGCGATTTCGGTTGTCTCCAATATACAGAATCTTCATATTTACTGGATTTCCCATGAGTTTTCACATAGCACAATTTTCCCATACAGAGATTTGCTTGGACCTTTGCCGTGACCAAAGAAATCATCGTCGTCAACATCCATTGTGATTACATTGTCAATAAAGTCTGCACATCCATTCAAGTCTTCTGCCCAAAGGCCTAACTTATATACACCCCCTGTAAGAGGAAGTTTTTCAATATCACAATGTGCTGAGTGAAATCCTGGCGAGAAGGAAATAGACTTCTTGTTTGTATTTGCAGCAAAGTTTAACAATGGCGTCCCAAATAGTGTTCTCATGCCGATTGCCAAGTTGCAATTAGTGATGGGTGATGAAACTTTGAATGTGAGTTTTATTCTTAAAAACTGCCCACATCGTGGTTGAATAGGATTGTTTTTTTTGTCAAGAAATTCAATTTCTGAAAAGGTGATGCTTTGAGATGTTTTGCCGGATCTTGGCAATGATGATAAATTTTTATAAGTAGAAGAAGACATGCCAGCATCCTGGTAGTGGCAAATAGCATCTTCTACGTCACCATCAAACGCAACTTGCCCTTGGTCTAGTACAATTCCCCTCTTGCACAGATTCTTTACCGCCCCCATATTATGGCTCACGAACAACACCGTTCTGCCTTCTCCGCGGCTTACGTCTTGCATCTTGCCGATGGCTTTTTTCTGGAATTCTGCGTCGCCCACGGCGAGCACTTCGTCCACCACGAGGATTTCGGGTTCCAGGTGGGCGGCGATGGCGAATCCGAGGCGGACGGTCATGCCGCTGCTGTAGCGCTTCACGGGGGTGTCCAGGTAGCGTTCGCATCCGCTGAAGTCTACAATCTCGTCGAGTTTGCGGGTAATTTCGCTGCGGTTCATGCCCATGATGGCGCCGTTCATGTAGATGTTCTCGCGGCCGGTCATTTCCGGGTGGAAGCCCGTGCCCACTTCGAGGAGGCTCGCGATGCGGCCTCTGGCGCGGATGATGCCGGTGGTGGGGGCGGTCACGCGGCTGAGCAGCTTGAGGAGGGTGCTCTTGCCGGCGCCGTTCCTGCCGATGATGCCCACGACGTCGCCCTGTTCCACCTTAAAGTTGATGTCCTTGAGGGCCCACACGTAGTCGCTGTTGCCCTTGTGCGCGCGGTCGTTCGTTTCGCCCACCTTGAGGTAGGGGTCATCGCGGCGCAGCACCTTGGTCTGCCAGAACCTGTTCAGGTCGTGGCTGAGCGTCCCGGTGCTCACTAGGCCCAGACGGTACTGCTTGCTGATGTTCTCGAACTCGATGGCGGTCATGGTCTTTTCAAGGTCTTTAGTAAACCGCCCTGGATTGCCACGGCCTTCGGCCTCGCAATGACATCCTAGGTTACGAAGCAGCGAAACATTTATGTTTCGATATTTCGTAATCGACGGGTCATGTGCTTGCGCAATGACAATGGCGGTCATCTTGTTGAGTAATATAGATTAAAAGGGACTGTCGGGAACCCAAATCAGAAAAAATGCGCGAAAAACGCGCGTTTTTTCGCTGTTCCGGCAGGACCCTTTTTTGGATAGAATGCCGTACAGTGGTGAATATTGTCTTTTCCGAGCAAAAAAGACAATATGAGGTCATGATGTTCGCCTTTGGAGGGCGGTAAAACCCTTACCTATGTAAATAGAGGCGTTTTGCCGAAATTTGCGTAAAACGGGAGCGAGTAGGAGCGAAGATAAATCCTACCTACCTCCTTTTCTCAATATAATCTTAAATAAGGAGCAATTATGCTTATACAAGATGGTAAAATCAGAAAAAATCATGCCATTTCCGAGACAAAAGTACAGGGAATCAAGAATTTCTTTCAAGGAGCAATCCGCTGTCACGATAAGGTTGCGGTCGGCGAATGGTTTTCTTTGCGAGATTTGATGGGCGGAGAAAACTTTGACTGGAACGGGACGCCTTTGCAGGAATTATTTGAGGCCTATCGAGGCAGGAGTGATGCTCTCAAGATGACTGCAAAGAGTGCTGGATGGCTGCTGAAAGCAACCATAAAAGATGACCCGTATCGCCGTTATGAAACGAAAAAGGAGGCTTTTACCCGAAAGTACCGTTGGGTTAAGGAATAAAACGACTGACAAGAGAAAATGGCAGGCTAAGCCTGCCGTTTTCTCTATTACGCTAGGACGATTTGCCTTAGATTAATTCAAACAGAGTGTCTTCGTCATTAAGTCTTTGGTAATCGGGATTTTTCTCTAATAGAGATTGCAAAATTTCATCAGAGCTGAATACCCAACAGTCTTTGGGAATGATGTTGTGAATCATCCGGTAGTCTGTGAAGAAATGGTTGCCTCTGGGTTTGGAGGAATCTTCTTCCCATTGCTCACCGCAGCCTGATTTCCAGTTATAGTATAGTAGTGTTTGCTCCGCGCTGGATAACTGGGCTCGTAGAATTCGTAGGAATTGGCGTTTCTCGTCGTATGTAAACAGTTTGTTGTCGGACTGCACAACGGTTTTCACGAGTAAAAAGAGGTGCCTGTAATACGGAACTAATTGGTCTATACGTCCTATGAAAAGGGAATCTTTTATAGGGGTTAACTTGGGGTGTTCCTGCCAAGTGGTTTTATTGATATTCTGAAAAGCAAAACTGCGAAAAAAATCTACGGTTTCCTTCTTTAGGTGATTTGCCATCAAATCTATGCCGAAGAAGAAAATACGGTATGTTTTGTTAAATATGTCTATTGTCCCTTCTAGTTTCCTTAAGTTTTCGTAGATTAAATTGAATTCTTCAAGCAAGCAACTGAAATATTCTCGTCCTTCGGCGGCTTTTCGAACGGGATGTTCTGATTCGAGGGACTTGTATGTTGATTCTGCGTGCAGACTTTTGACATTGTCGCAGTGAATCTTGAGCATCTCGTAAAATTGTCGCTCAAATTGCATTTTGTTTGAATTTTTCTGCATCTCTTGATTGGCTTGGTATTGTGCCCAAAATGCGGCAAAAGTGATGATTGCTGCGGCAATTGCAACGAAAGGGTTCATAATGCCGAATGTGTCGCCAATGACTCCCGTTTCGCTATTAAATGCTATGGAACTAGAGCGAGTGGCGAAAAGCCATGGAGCAAGGAGCGCAAATAAAGTTGTTGCGAATGCCATTGAACATAGAATGGCAAGAAAATGCCTTTTTATCCAATTGAGAACCGATTTCATTGTGGGAAAATCCTTAGTATGTCTATAGGTAATATAGATTTAATCTTTTTCGGAATGTTGAAAAAAGATATAGGAACGCCGGTCATTTGACGCCTACGGCGTCTGTGGCTGCGGCTCGGTCATGTCGGTACGCAATCGTCCCGCCGCGACACTCGCCTTGCACACTACTCGGGGTGGAACCCGGTGCCCACTTCGAGGAGGCTTGCGATGCGGCCCTTGGCGCGGATGATTCCGGTAGTGGGAGCGGTCACGCGGCTGAGCAGCTTGAGGAGTGTGCTCTTGCCGGCGCCGTTTCGGCCGATAATGCCTACGACGTCGCCCTGCTCCACCTTGAAGTTGATGTCCTTGAGGGCCCACACGTAGTCGCTGTTGCCCTTGTGCGCGCGGTCATTCGTTTCGCCTACTTTGAGGTAGGGGTCATCGCGGCGCAGCACCTTGGTCTGCCAGAACCTGTTCAGGTCGTGGCTGAGCGTCCCGGTGCTCACTAGGCCCAGGCGGTACTGCTTGCTGATGTTCTCGAATTCTATCGCTGTCATTCTATTGAGTAATATAGATTTATGCTACAAATGTGGGATGCGGCTAGCAAGAAAGTGCTCTTTTTTTGTGAAAAAAAGACAAATATGCCGGAAGAGGACATATATTTTATAACTAGTTAAACCTAAATCACATTCATCTATGCTCCGTTCTCATTATATCCCGCAATTTATTCTCCGAGCCTTTTGCGAAGATGATCAGATCCAATACATGGATCTCTCGTCAAAAAAGGTGGAATCTCGAAATACGCGGTCTGTTTTCAGCGAATATGGCTATTATCCAGAGCAGCTAGAGCATGACCTTTGCGATAAAATTGAACGGGATTTTGCCGTTGTTCATAAAAAGATTGTCGCATCTGTGGGAAAATTGACTTTATCTGCTGCAGAAATGTTCCTATTAAAAAAGTTCTTGCTTATTTCTGTTCTCCGTTACAGGACAGATGAAAAGGAAGACGAAGCAATTCTTGAACAATTGAGCGAATCAGAAATTAAATTTATTAAGGGAAATTTTTTTGAAAATATCAATAAAATTCTCAATTGTAAAACTAAGGACGAAATTACCAGTTTCTACAATTACGAGGACGCGGATGCAAATCTTTCGCTAACAGCCTACGCCAAGGACATTCTTGGCTCTTACTTAATATTTGTTAAATCTACGGATTGTGGCAGGGAGTTCTTGATTCCGGATAGAGGGAACGCTTGGTTTATGGGGCGCCTTGCGATGGAAAAAGCTTATTTAATGTATGAAATGGTGATGAGGCGTCCTGATGAAACGTTTGTTCAGATTCTTTCTCAGTTGACTCCTCATGATTACACCATTTTCCCACTATCAAAAGACATGGCCGTTTTGTGTATGAGTTCCTTTTTTAAACTTATTGCTGATAATCCTAGATACGCGATTGCCAAGAATTCCATTCAAGATGTACTTGGTTTTGGAAATGGCTATATGCTCAAACCGGCAAAAGTTTCATTTACTCGTGATAAGAAGCCGATAGATTACGGATTCGACATTAAGCCGTTATGCGGCAAAGATGTTCAGTTCTTGAACAATCTATTGCTAAAGAACGCCGAAAGCCACATAGCCTTTGGCAACAAAGACAAGTTGGGAATTGATCTGTAGATTAGCGTTAGGGACGGAAGCCGCGTGGCGTCGATTTTATACAGCGATGGCCCGGCCCCGGCTTGCTGGGGAAACGCCCGAAAAAAAGCAAGTTCAGATAGTTGACGGAATCTTCAAAAGTGTCTTAGTTTTCTAAAGAAGAAATCGGGGCGTATCAAAGAATGTTTCACGCAGAATGGGATCACAATGCACTGAGAAGAAGTATCTTCGAGGAATTCGCGGACGATGTCAACGCGAAGGTTGAAGAAGGTACTTCCGATGCCAAGCGTGAAAGTGCCAAACGGATGATTGCTGACGGAAAACTGACCGACGAGGATATCGCAGCCTATTCCGGCCTTTCTATCGAAGACGTCATCGTTCTGCGCAGCCAGGCGAAAGCCTAGGGGCTTTGGCCGGAGTAGCTTCGTTTTACGTGGACAAGATTGCGTAAAATACTAAATTAAACAATAGGATGACGTCTTATTCGGTACATTTTATTGTAGCGCTAGTTCTTTCTGCTGCAATGCCGTTGCTTTTCAGGAATTCGCTGAAAAGGCGGTTGCTGGCGGCTTTGATTGCTCCTGTCCTTCAATATCTACTGTTCTATGATTTTGATTATGGCCTGCTAGGCGGCCCAGTCCCCTTCTTGATTTCCTATCTGGGGGCGGTTCTTTCTTCTTGTATGGCTCTGCTTGCAGTATCTTTGCGCGCGGTGCCGGCAGGCTCGGAATCCGTTCCCGTTTCTCGGATTCGGCTTGTACTGTCTTTTGTCCTTGTGTACGTTTGCCTGTGTGTCGTTTTCGCATTGCCGTGGGCTGTCGACATGTTTCCGCTTTCCAATGTGGAGGCTGTCCTTTTTACCATTTTCTCAGGGACGAATGCTGGGGCCGAGAATTTTGTGGTGTCTTCCCTTGTGCAGAAGGTGCTGCTCCCCGCTTCGGTGTCTTTTGTCTTGATAGAGGCTTTCCAAGTTGTGCTGTATTTCGTGCAGTCTCGAAAAAAAATCCTTTATGAAGTGCAATTGTGGAAATTTAGAACGGGTTTGAATCGTGTTGCCTTGATAGTTCTTGTTCCCTACGCATGCATCATGTTTCTTGTTGTTCCGGGAATCGTATCGAGTGCGCCGTTCAAGGCTTTCTTCCAGCAACCTGTAGATTCTAAGTTCTATCGGGAATACTATGTCCATCCCGATTCGGTGCAAATACAGTCGCAGGGCGAACCGAGAAATTTGATCGTGATTTTCCTTGAATCGATGGAGACGAATTTTTCCGTGCATACACCGGAGATTGCGAACCTGGAAAAAACGTCCTTCAATTTTGCGCCTGGAGGGCATAATGTTTCGGGGACCACGTGGACGATTGCTGGCATCACGGGAAAACTTTGCGGTATCCCGCTGAACATGCCCATGGGCATCAACGAGCACCACGGAAGACTGCCAACGTATCTGCCTTATGCGAAGTGCTTGATGGATGTCCTCGCCGGCAAGGGATATAACCAGCTCTATGCGCAAGGATCCAGCGGCGATTTTACGCAGAAGCGGTCTTTCTGGACTGATCATGGGAACGTCGGGATTCACGATATCGAGTATTACAAATCGGTGGGGAAAATTCCCGAGAAATATCATGAGTTCTGGGGATTCGAGGATCGCAGACTATATGCGTTTGCCAAGGAAGAACTGGATAGCCTTGCCAATCAGGGTAAACCCTTTGCTTTTTATATGCTGACTGTTGACACTCATCAGCCCTTTGGTTATTTGGATGATTCCTGTAAAATCGCTTTGAAGAACGTTGGCCTTGAAGTAAAGGACGATAATCGCTATCCAGCGGCTTTGCGTTGTGCCTCGATGCAAGTTGCTTCGTTCGTTGAGTGGATTAAGGATCAGCCGTGGTCTGGAAATACAGTGATTTCTGTAATGGGAGACCATGCGACGCCAATGCTTTCGAATAAGGCGGGGGTGGCTTCTACGGATACCGTGTATTGGACAAACTTCATCGTCAATTCGGCTGTTGATGAAGAGGCTTATCATCGCGAAAGAATATATTCCTCGATGGACATGTTCCCGACATTGCTGGAGTCTATGGGCTTTGAGTTGGAAGGGCGTTCTATTGGGCTTGGAAGATCGTTATATGCTGATAAGCCGACTCTGCTAGAAATATACGACAAACCCGTTTTGGATAGCCTTCTTCGTGAACGCAGCATCCAGTACGATTACTTTATAATGGGACCTCGGCAGGACTGATTGAACCTGTAATTCGGTATGTAAGGAATCCTTACTAGCTGCAAACGGGTTTTAAGTGGTCAAATTGAGCCAGCGTTCTATATGCGGCCAAAATAATTATAGATTTGAAAAAGGTATGCCGAGGAAGAGATTTAATCAGAATTTGGTCATGGGAATGGCTTCCATCGTGATGATTGTGATGGTGGTCGTGGTTATTCTTGTCGTCAAGCTTTCGACTATAATCGGGGCTTCGGCGTACTCGCTCTTTCTCGTGGTGTTCGGCGTTCTCTTGGCCGTCGGGTTCTACCTGTGGACGCGTTACCGCGAAAACGAGACTGCGCAGCAGGTCGCCGACCTGATGAAGGAGGCCCTGACCACCCCGCTGGAAAAGGCGGGGGGCGATTCGCAATACGCTGTCGCTATCAAGCCCGATGCGACAATCGACCCGAAGCTCATAAAGTACATGACGAAGCTCGAACCGTCGGTTTCGTCCATCTCGAATTTCTTCAAGGATTTCTTGTCGTACAACGGCGTGGTCGAAAAATTGCGCAGTCATTTTACGACGGGGACGGGCAACGACACGTTCCAGGAACTTTCCACCATTTTCCTTGCGGATGTCAACTTCCTTTCGTCGAAACTCGGGCATGAGGTGAGCCTGGATTCGTTCGAGTCCTGCGGTTTCATCTCGCTCCTGCTGCGGTTGCGCACGAACGCGCCTTCGTCTACGGACTGGAACCGCCTGGTGCTCCAGACGTTCGTCGATAGGGATGTCGACATGGACGGCCTGGTAGGTGGCCTGGAAAAGAACCATGCCCAGCTCGAAGGTTCGGGCGAACTGTTCCTGTTCGCTTCGATATTCGCGGATTTTTCGCCGGATGCGGTCAGCAAGTACATGCGGCTCATGTACGATTTCTCGGCGGCGCTCGCGAACATCGACGGCACGCTCACTCCGCGCGAAGTGCAGTGGCTGCAGTACCTCGAACGCTATATCGGGAACAACCGTTCGATTCCGCGCCGTGCGGGTGCGGTGAAGTGTACGGCGCGCTCGGTGAACTACAAGAACTCTCCGCTGCAGGAGGCCGTCTCCAAGATGGTCCCCGCGAAAGGGGAGGTGCGCGGCACGGGCGACGCGGTGAAAAAGCTGGACTCGCTTGTGGGGCTTTCGACGGTGAAGCGCGAGGTCATTACGTTCCACAACTTCCTCCGCGTGCAGAACGAGCGCAAAAAGAAGGGCCTGTCCGTCCCGCCGACTTCGTACCATCTGGTGTTTTCCGGGAATCCCGGCACGGGCAAGACGACTATCGCGCGCATCATGGCGGAAATCTTCAGGGACCTCGGGGTCCTTGCGAAGGGCCACTTGGTAGAAGCCTCGCGTGCGGACCTTGTCGCCGGTTACATGGGGCAGACCGCCATCAAGACGAACAAGGTTATCGACAGCGCACTGGACGGCGTATTGTTTATCGACGAGGCGTACACGCTTTCGCGGAGTGCGGAAAACGATTTCGGGCAGGAGGCCATCGACACGTTGCTCAAGCGCATGGAAGACGACCGCGACAGGCTCGTGGTCATTATCGCCGGCTATACGGACGAGATCAAGCGCTTCGTGAATTCCAATCCGGGTCTCTCTTCGCGATTCAACAGGTATATCGAATTCCCCGACTACACGGAAGACGAGCTGGCGGAGATTTTCAGGGGTCTGCTTTCCAAGTACGACTACAAGATGGGCGATGCTGCCGCTGTCGCCATGAAGAACTGCATTGCCAAGGCGGTCCGCGAAAAGGATAACCACTTTGGCAACGGGCGCTATGTGCGCAACCTGTTCGAAAAGGTGATCGAAAGGCAGGCGAACCGTCTCGCGGCCTCTCCGGACTTGGCGAAGGTCGACGTGAGCTGCCTTGCCGCGTCGGATTTCGGGTAATTTACGGCTTCAGCAGGAGTTTCTTGTTTTCCAGGATTCCGTCGTTGTCGAAACGGACGGTCGGGTTCTTGCCGCTCTTGAAGGCTTCTTCGCTTTCGTAGAGCGAAAGCGCGACTGTAGCGCCCGGTTGGGCAGCCGCGTTTGTTTCTCCGGCGTCGACCCTGTACGCGAAGGAGAATTCCTGCGACATGCCGTCCTTGAATGTTCCCTTGGGAATGTGGATGGTCTTGCCCAGCTGCGCGAGTGATGCTCCCGTGCTGTCGACGAATTCCGCGACCATGTAGATGTCGAAGAAGCATGGCGCCACGCCGGTGTTCTTTACGGAGATGTCCAGCGTGCTCGTTGTGCCCGAGGCGTCTGCGACTGTCGTCAGTTCCGCTTGCGTTACGGTGAAATTGTAGCCGATGACCTTGCTCATGGAATCCGCGAGGGCCTTGTTGTCTTTGTAGAAGTTGTAACCGCAATCGCTGTCCTGGTCCAGTACGTAGTAGGTCAGGTGCGCCGTGGTGATGGCGTCCACCCAGCGCTGCGGGGTCCATTTGAGGTAGCCGCCGGGAATGATGTCGTTGTAGGTCAGCATGAGCGCATAACCGCCCATGTTCTCGGCGATGGTCGGCATGTTCGCCTCGTAGGCGCGCACCAGGGAATCCGCGGTTCCGGGAATGCCGATGAGCCCGTCGTCGCGCTTGGTGATGCCGAGGCTCAGGGCGTACGTATAGACGTCCCCGTAACCGTCGGACGTCAAGACGAGTTGCGTCTTCTTGAATACGGAAGCGTAATGTTTCAGCATGTCCTTCTGGATTTCTTCCGAAGGCATTTCGCTGCCCTCCAGGTTCGAGGTGTGCCACTCTCCCCACTCGCCGAAGGAGCGGATGTCGATGTATTCGATTCGCGGGTCGCCGTCGTATTTTTGCGCCAGAGCCGTGCCGAAGGCTTTAGCTTCTTGAATGTAGATGGAATCGTCCCAGACGGGAACGGCCGCGCGGTAGCCTTTGCCTTTCAAAATGGCGGTTCCCTTTTTCGCACCCATCTCGTAGACGTATTTCGGGGTCCAGTCGTATTCTTCTTCGGGAGTGTCGTTCCCCCTGATGAAGGACGGCGTGTACGGGAAAACGCGCAGGGCGTAGCCCATGCCGTGTTCAGCCAGCGCGTCCAGCAACTTGTCCAGTTCCGTCCAGTCGTAAACGCCCTTTGCGGGGTTCAGTTTGTTCCATTGCTGGTAACCGGAGCCGTAGGTGACCAGGTCCCACGCCTTGTTGTTCAACGAGCCGTAAGGGCCGTATTCGAATTCGGGGGCGAAAACCCACGTGCCTTCGGTAGGAACCGTGAATCCCTTGTGCGGATTGGCCAGCGGCCCATCGAACCGCTTGAGCGCGTAAACTATTTTGGAGGTGTGTCCAGCCCCATCGTCAAAGTACGAACTCGAGGATGTCATTCCGGCCTCAGAGCCGGAATCGCCGGTTTCGCTGCTTGAAGAAAAAACATCGTCAGACGATAGTGCCCACGATGAACTGGAGGTCTCGTCGGCAGAAGCACTGCTCCCGTCGTCACCACAGGCGGCAAGCCCGATGGCTACAGTAATCATGGTGCCAAGCAACGCGAAACGTTTCATACCATCCTCACCGGTTTTCTGTAAATATAGATGAAAATCCGGCCGAGGCCGCGCTTGCGAAAAAAATCTAGTACCGCATGAGTTTTACGATGAGGTCCAGGGTGGCGTACCAGTTGTACCCGCCGATGTCGAAGAAGTTGTCGCCGAAGTTCGCGACGCCGACGCGGGCGCCGATTCCGAATAGTTTTGGCATGGCTCCGTTCCCGCCGAAGTATTTGGCACCCTCAAAGCCCATGGTGTAACTGTACGAATACGAGTTTTTCATGTCTTTGCCGAACGTTTCTTTGAACTTCTTGCCTTCGTCGCTGTCGAACTCTATGGCATGCAATCTCAGGCCGCCGAATATGGAGAACTCGTAATCGAAGGTGTAGATGATTTTTGTGCGCAGCAGCGCTTCGACGGCGGTGTAGTGGATGTCTTCTTTGGGGTAGGTGATTTCCGACTGTACGATGTCTTCTTTGTACGGGTTTACCCCGATAATTCCGTTGAGGCGAAAATCGGCACAGAACATGCCTTTGAGGCAGTAGCCGAATCCGATGTCGTAGCTGGGACCGTTCCCGAGATTCTCTTCGGCTCCGTGGGTAAAGAAGTTCCCCCCGAACCCTATGAACATGAGCCAGTGATTGGAGCGCAGAACTTCGCGCTGGCTTTTTACGCGGAAGAAATTCTCTATGAATGAGCGCTGATTCTCTTTTTCGATTTTTTCGAGTTGCGTTTGAACGAAACGCGGGCTCTGTATTTTGGCAAAGCAGTAATAGACGATTAAGCGGATGAATGCGGCATCCCCGGGCGAAAGTTTTTTCAGGTCTTCTTCCCATTCGTCGCTGTTCAGGTACACGTAGATGTTTTCGTAAAACTCCGTGTTGGCGTAACCGAATTCCTTAAGGCGTCCGAACGGTGTCCTGTATACGTTGATGGACCTTGCGAGGCTTTCGCGGATGTTGTCGGTGTTTGCGATGTAGCTGAATTCCTTGTTGAGCAGGCGCTGGCCAATGTCCTGGTCAAAATAGGGAATCTCCACCGTTTTTTTTACGGTGACTTTTTCTGCTTCGGGCGTGGCGGCTTCACCGCCCCAGCTCCATTCGCTGCGCATGTCGGATGCGTCCGGGCTTGACGGCTGCGAATAGGCGGATTGCGCGAAACCCAGGAGGATACAGGCTGTGACAAGGATTCGTTTTATAGACACTTTAGTTTTCGCCATATTTCGTCGCCCTCATTTGGTAATACTGCAACAGTGGCGTGAGCGAAAGCGACAGCATTCCGCCGTTGCTTCCTTTTACGACGTCGGTGTAATAGTTGCTGATGCTCGCGAGCAGCCTGAGCCCCAGGCGCAGCTGCCCGTTCTGCCGGTACTTTGTGAAGTAGAAGTCGAAAGCTGTCCCGAGATGGAATCCGACCCCGAAGTGGGACTTGAGGGATTCCTGATTGTCCTTTTCCATGAGGTCGCTGAACAGGAGCGTCGGCCCCACGTAAATACGGTTTTCGAGATGCGACAAGGAGAACGTGCGGTAGCCCGCATATAAATCCAGAAGGTATATGCTCTGGAACTTGTTCTCGTCGAAATTCTTTGAAGAAAGGATCCTGCCGTTGTAGCCGCCGCCAATCTTGTTCGGGAAGAATTCGAGGGTGACGTTGAAAGTGCCTTCGCTCGGGAAGAACTCGTGTGCATCGCCGAGCCCGAAGGAGAATCCGCCACCCATGCCCATCTGGATGTTCCAGCTGACACCCATACCTTTATAGAATCTATTGATGATAAAGTCGCGCTGATCGATTTTCTTGATGCTGTCGACGTTCGCCGTCACAACATCGTTGCGCTTTTCCCGGTCATCTATTTCGAGCATGGTGACTAGTATACGCCAAAACGCGCGGTCACCGGAATTGAGCCGTGCGATTTCCTTTTCCAGTTCGCCCGACTTGTTCATCGCCCGGAGGGAGTCTTGCAGCAGGGCGAAGATAACGTTTTCCGGTTCGGTCATATAGGAATTTTCCATGCAGTCGAGCCCGTCCTCGAAGGTACGCAGGTAGGCGTTCATCAACTGCTTGGTGGGGCAGGTCAACGGCCCTGGCCGGGAGAAGAAGAACTTGCCGTCGGCATAAACCAGGAAGGAGTCAAGTGCGGCCATGTTCCTGCGGATGGCGTCCCTGTCGCCGTTCCCGAGGGCGTCTGCGATTCTCTGCTTATAGATGGGCGACATGTCCTTGGAAACTTCAAGTAAATAGTGATTCGGCAAGTAGTAGCCTTCTTTTTTCAGCAGGGAGTCCAGCGATTTGAACTCATTCTCTTCTATAATTCGGGAGTGACCATCTTCGAAGAAGATCCTCTCGAGTTGCGAATGGACATTTTCTAGGGAGATGTTGACCTGTAACTTGGGCGGGTTCACCTCGAGAACGGGACCGTCGTGTACTAGGTAGTATCGGGTGAGGAATTGCTCCCCTTGCGGCGGGGTGTTCCAGGTACGCGTTTTCCGGTCGTAGGTTTTCTTGATGACGTAATCCGCCTTGACAAGGGCGTATAAGGTCTGGTCGTTTGCATCAATGTAGGTGCGCTTGAGGTTTTCCGGTACAGAATCGAGTTTGCTGCGGGACGCTTTGTCCATTGCGTTGTACCAAGCAAAGAAATTCTTTTCCTGTTCTTTCGTTATGTTTTCGTGAGACCAGGAGTGAATCTGCCCGTCCCTATACTTTACGATGGCCAGGGCCTCATAATTTTCTTGCAGGCCCCAGAACACGAGGCCGGTGTCGCTGTCGAGCTTTTGCTGTAAGGTGGTACGGAGTGTTTCCGGTAGCCTTGACGCGTTGATGGAATCCGGATAATCCTCGCATTCCCGGGCGCTTCCGCAAGGGCTGAACGAGAGTGCCGAGGCGGTACTGGCAAATAACAGTACTGCCGCGAGAATATGCGCTGTCCTGAACTTACCCATCCCAACTCCTCCTTATCCTGGGATACACACCCCTTTCGGCGATGAACTACATCAAAAATAAACTACAAAAAATTTCGTCAGAGGGCCAGTAACTAATAACTAGCGACCAGCAACCAGCGACCATTAAATAAACATCATCGTGTTCAATTTGGCGCGGTACTTCCACGTGAGTTCGTGCTTGGGCCCGAGAACTCCGAATAAAGTAAGCATCGCCTTCTTGGCGGCGCCGTCGTTCCATTCGGGTGCTTCCACGAACAGGTTCAGGAACGCCTGCAATGCGCTTTCGAAGTCTTCGGCGCAGGCGAGCTTGCATGCCTCGTGGTACACGATGGCTTCCTTGCCCGTAACGTCCTTCTTGGCGGCCTCGGCGTGGAAGTCGAGGAGTTCCAGCAGGGATTTCGCCTCGCGGTACTGGTCGTCGCCTTCGTTGAACTTCTGGAGCACGGTCTTCGCCTTCTCGGTGTCGCCGAGCCCGAGACTCGCCTTCGCCCACAGGAGCTGCAGCTTCTTGTCGTCGGGAGTCTTGGAGAGCGCTTCTTCGAGCATCGGGATGGCCTGGTCGAAGTTCTTCTGGGCAATAGCGTCTTCGAGGGCCATCTGGAACCGGGCCTCGTCGCTCACGAAGAACTTCTCGAGTCGCTTCTTCAGGTCGGCTTCGGGCAGCACGCCCGCGATGACGTCCGCAATCTGGCCTTTGTCCACCACGTGCACTTCGGGTACGGACTGCACGCGGAACGCCTGGATGAGCCGCATGTTCTCGCGCTCGTCGCAGCTCACTACGCCGAGGGTGAAGTCCATGCTGGTCGAAAGCTGGCCCATCAGCTGGGAGTAGGGCCCGCAGTCGGGGTATTCAGCGGAAGAGAAAAGCACCGCGACGGCGCGGGTCTCGGAGGCCTGGATGACCTCGGTCTCGAAATTTTCAGCGGTAATCTGTACAATTTTTGCCATGCGCCTAAATTTAGTTTAATAGTTTCCGGGGGGCTTCGGGTGCCGTTCCCGGTTGGTGAATTCTGGTTATTTGGCTTTTTTCGGGGAATTCGGGCAACTCAGAACCGCTGATTTCGATTTGGTGGAGTAGTGCTTGTAATAATTAAATAACTATATTCAATAACATGAGTATATGTCCATTCTGCAAATCGGAAGTCGTCCAGAAGAAAATAGGCCATCTGGACCTGCGCATTTGCCCCAAGTGCTTTTCGACTTTTTTCCCGTGCGACCAGACGATGGCCCTGCGCGGTGACGTTCCTGATCGTTCGCGCGAAATGTGGTACAACGCCCTCAAGGCGAAGAACGTACCCGATCCTGATATGACGGGCGCCTGCTGTATCGATCACGGAGAACCTTTGGTAGACGGCAACATTCCCGATTACGGAATGCCCGGCAAGGTGACGACATGCTGCAAGATGTTCCACCTGCCGCCGTCGCAGATGCTTGCCATCTTGAAGCGTACGCTGGATTCGCCGTTCCAGAAGCCTGCGTCCGCTTCGACGAAACACCATTTCTTTTTTATTCGTGCAATCGACGCTCTTGTGAACAAGTGGTTTGGGGAAAAAATGCCTGAGGTCGACCCTCTGGATGAAATTCAGTACAACCTCCACTTAAAGAAGATATTCGAATAACATGAAAAAAACATATGCCGTGCTCGCGATTGTCGCTGCTGCGATTCTCGTTGCTTACGCTCTACTTCCGGACAGGTCTTTTTCCGAAATCGTGTTCCCGCTTTCGGAAGGTGTTACTTTGGACAAGTACGACGACCGCCTTGACGGGGGCTCCTCGGAAGCGTCCATGGATTTGCACGATTCTTCTGCCGATTTTTCGTGTACGCTCGGGACCGATACCGCCGTCTTCGCGTGGTGCGGCCTGCTTTGGAATTTCGACCCGCAGGGTGAAAAGAATTACAGGAACTGGATGTTCGTGGATTCGCTCGTGTTCGATATCGACGCGAAGGGGACGGACGAAATCCTGGTCAAGGTATGGACGTACGATCCCGACGTGACGGACATCGAGAAGGCGCAGACCTTCAAGCTCTTGCTGAAGGAGATTCCCTTGAAGGCGGGGCGCCAGCGTGTGGCTATCCCGATGGAACAACTCTATACTCCGGAATTCTGGTACGAGACTGCGGGTGTCGACCCGAAGTACAACAAGCGTCACCAGGAGTCTGTCGCCCGCTTTGAGATTACCCCGGGCTGGAACCAGCCGCGCGGCAAGGCCTTCTCCGTGAAGGTGCACTCGATTTCCGCAAACGGTGTGAGCAACTTCTATTTCGGTGTAGTGCTTTTCGCCTTCCTGATCATCACCATTATCGCAGTGGGCCGCAGCCACAAGGTTCATAATGACGAAGACAAGAATTAAATATGCCGTAGGGTTCGTCTTTTTCGTTCTGTTGTTTGTGTGGGCCTGGTGCTTTGTCTCGTTCCGGCCTATTTCGTGCGAGTTCTTCCCGACGAGCCCGTTCGAATTTTACGAACTGACGGACGCCGCGCGTGGCGGCTTTTCGACTGCGTCCATGGACCTTTCGGATTCCCTGCTCAGTGTCGAAGTCAACGTGCGCTCGGGTGTCGCGTATCCGGCGGTCGGCGTGGGCTTCAACCTGAAATCCGTGCACAACCGCCCCGTGGACCATTTCGACTTCTCGGTGTACGATACGCTGGAAATTGTTTTCGCGACCAGGCGCATGTCTTCGGTTTCTATCCGTATCCTTACCGACGATCCCGCGTATAGCAAGGTCGGCCTCCGCGAAACGTTCCGCCCGGTTGTGTACAACGTGCCGGCATCCCGCTCGTTCGATACCGTGAAGGTCCCGGTGAATGGGTTCAAGACTGCCGTGTGGTGGCTTGCCGCCATGGGCTTGGAAGAAGATGACGGCCTTACGCACCTGCACAGGAGTACCGCGCTCGAAATTGCGAACGGCGATGGTATCCTGCGCGGAATCTCCGACGAAATTAGCGTCAAGAGCCTGCGCGCCTGGGGCGTGAGCCGCGATTTCGAAAACGTGATGTATGCTATTTTGATTGTGATGGTGGTGACGTTCGTGATTCTCGAAACGGTGACGCTCAAGAGGAACCCGAACGAGCCTCCGAAAAACGGGGGACAAAATGTCTAGATACTGGAATCTTGACCGCGTGATGCGGTTTGTACTTTGGAGCCTCGGGATAGGGCTTTCCGTTGTCCTGGTTTATTATCTGCGTGGCGTGCTCTTCCCGTTCTTTGCCGCGTTCCTGATGGCCTATATCGTCGACCCGATTGTGAACTGGCTGCAGAAGAAGGTGAAACACCGCGTTATTGCTGTCATTATCGTGCTTGTCGCTGTCGTGCTCGCTTTGTTCGGGTTCGGCAAGTTCTTCATTCCGCAGATTGTTCGCGAAGTGCAGACTTTGGGAACGTTGATAACCCGCCTGTTTACGGACTCTGAATGGCTTTCTCGCTTGAACGAAATCCTGCCCGCCAATTTGCTCGATTCCGTCCGTTCGATGATTTCTTGGGACAAGCTAGCGGGCGCCATGCAGCGTCTCGATTTCTGGAGCGAAGTCCAGAGTATAGCATCGAAGGTATTGCCCGGAGCCTGGGGCGTGCTTTCTTATACGGGTACGGTTGTCGTGTGGTTCTCTAGTGCGGCAGTCATCTTCATGTACCTCGTGTTCATCATGCTCGATATGCACAAGCTCCGTTCCGGCGCTCTCAGCATGTTCCCGACACGCATGCGCAAGGATGCTAGTTTGTTTGCAAAAGAGACAGACAAGTTCATGGGCAACTACTTCCGTGCACAGGCGCTGGTCGCCCTGATCGTCGGAATCCTTTACGCCATCGGCTTTGGCGTGATGGGACTGCCTATGGGAGTCGCCTTCGGACTTTTCTCCGGTGCGCTCAACATGATTCCGTACATGCAGCTCACGACGATTCCGCTTGCACTGCTACTGGCGGTCGTCTACGCCCTCAATACCGGGCTTCCGTTCTGGGAGGTCGCGATCATCATCGGCTCCATTTATTTGGTCGTGCAGGTTATCGAAGACTTCTTCTTGGTGCCGCGCATTGTCGGTAAGTCGATGGATCTTCCGCCCGTCGGAATTCTCCTCTCTCTTTCCGTGTGGGGTAAGTTGTTGGGCTTCTTAGGTTTACTCGTTGCAATCCCATTTACATGCCTGTGTCTTGTGTATGTGAAGAAATTCCACGAGAGGACAGACGCTTCTGAAGAAAAAGTCGAACCGGCCCCCGAGGCTTGATTTCATGGGCTTTGAAACGATTTTTTTCAAAAAATATCTTCCACATGAGAAAAAAAAAGGTATAATATCACCATACAATTTAATCTCAACAACTCAAGGAGTTAAAAAATGAACAAACAAGAACTCATCGACGCCATCCTCGCTAACAAGGAAGCTGGTATTGAATCTAAGGCTGCTGCTGCTCGCGCTGTTGACGCAGTGCTCGACGGCATCGCCGCTGGTGTCAAGAAGGACGGCAACGTTCAGCTCATCGGTTTCGGTACCTTCGCTGTGAAGGAACGCGCTGCTCGTGACGGCCGCAATCCGCTCACCGGCGAAAAGATCAAGATCAAGGCCTCCAAGACCGTCAGCTTCAAGGCCGGCGCCGCTCTCAAGGCTTCTGTCGCTTCCAAGAAGGCCGCTGCCAAGAAGGGCAAGAAGTAATTTTTACTTCGGCTGAATTTAGGGAACCGCTCTTCGGAGCGGTTTTCTTTTTGTTTTTTAGACATAAAAAAAGACCCCGCTTTCGCAGGGTCTTTTTCAGTGGTCGATACAGAACTCGAATCTGTGACCTCCACCATGTCAAGGTGGCGCTCTAACCAACTGAGCTAATCGACCATTAAGGTAGCCCAATAGTAGAAACTTGGGCGGGTTTTGTCAAGGGGAAACCGCTTTTTTTTGCCACTACCGGTCTTCCGCGGGTATCCAGTACCGTAGCCTGCCCGTGATATGCAGCCTGGGGAGCGATTCCTTGCAGTATCCGCTCCTGCAGTCCTGCACGTACAGGGAAAGGTCCGCCGTCCAGGTGGAATCGTCCTTCTGGTCGAAATGGACGATGCTGCTGTCGGCGTAAATCATGGATTTTTCCGTATTCTCGGCGATGAACCAGGAATATTGCCCCTGAACGGGGGCATTGTTGCCCAGGGTGGGCCTGTTCACCATGATCGAGAACTGGTCGCCGCGGCTGCTTTCCTCGGGGCGCGTTTTCAGGTACAGGTAATGGTGGCTGTTGCGGATGAACGGGATTTCGACGTCGTCCGCGTCGAGCTCGATGGTGTGGCTCTCCCCGCCATTGATCTTGTACTTGATATAGCCCCCGCCCTTCACTTCCCAACTGTCGTTGATGCCGCTGCAGGCGACAAGCCCGAGCGACAGCGTGACGGCCGTGAAAATGCGGTGCGGGTGCATTCCCTGCTAGTTCCTTATCTCGCCGTTGTTAGCCGGCGGATTGGCCTGCTTTGCGCGCGGGTCTTCGAGAATGTACAGCGGGAGCGTCGCAATTTCTTCGTCATCGATATGCAGGCGCACGATGTACTTGTCGGGGCGGGCAATCTGCAGGCGCTGCATGTTCAGCACCAGGTTGATTGCCGCGGTGTCGAGACCGGTGGCCACGGGTTCGAACGGGATGTTGGATTCCATCACGGGAACGATCGGGTGACCGCATACATCTTCAATGGAAAGCGCGAGCTTGTGCGTTCCTGCTTCCGCCCTCAGGTAACGGATGCGGAACGCCGCGGCGCACTGCGGTATGACAAAGGGGAACTGCGGCGGGAAAGCCCTGTCGAATGCTCCGAGAATGTTAAGTCTACCACCTACTCCGTTCGCTGTCGCTGCGTCACAAATTGCTGCAATTTCAATATTCATTAATGAACCGTCCATGTGTCGGCCACGTATTTCATTACGATGGGGCCGAAGTTTTTGTCTCTACCGCCTGCGTTTTCCCAGGCGAGCATGGAAATGTAGATTTTTCCGTTCGCGCTGACAGCGATGCTCGGGACTGCACCGCGGAGATAGTAGTGCTTGTTGTTGTAGAACACGGCCTTGAAGTAGGGCAGTTCGTTTTCGCCGAGGAGCTTCCATTTGTTGCCGTCCAGGTGGAACGCGTGGCTCTGCGCAAGCGAAACCTTGCCCTTGTCGTCGACGATGGCGTACAGCTTCCCGTCGAAGGTCGTGAGGCTGATATGGTAGGCCAGGATACCTTCGTGGATGGACTTGCCGAAGGCGCCGGTCTTGGTCCACGATATGGAAGAAGAGCCTACAGTTCCCTTGTATACATAAGGACCGTACTTCTCGGTGTCGCGGTTCAGGAAGCCCATGTAGAGCGTGTTGCCGTCGGTAGCGAGGTTCACGCCGTTCACGTTGGTTGCAAAGCTTTCTGTACGGTGACTCAGGTTATTGGCGTTGTCATAGAGTGCGTAGTAGGCTACGTAGCTCGATGTGGTGTCAACAAGGATGAATGCAATGGAGCCGTTTTGTAGATATGCGGACTGTAGTTCGCGCATCTTTGTCGGGTTTTCCTTATAGGAGGTGTCGCAGACATCTCTGTGGTTTACCCTGTGGCAGTTGATTTCTTGTTTTAACGGCGCGGCAATCTCTGTCGAGATCCATCCCGAACCGTTCCAACGGCTGAATGCGGGCATCTTCGTCGATTTATCTATGTAGCTTACGGCCGGCCGGTCGGTCGTGCCGGGCTTGCAGGTGATGCTGATGCTCGAAGCGCTGCCGCTGATGTCGGCGGTGCCGAGGCGGGCCCATGTGGACGTTCCGCCGGTCGACTTGTAGACATTCAACTTGCCCGAGCTCGTGAGCACGGCGAGGAAGAGATTCGAACCGTCGCTGGCCGTCTTGAGCGCTGCGACGGAATCCGATGCCGTCATAGGCTCCATATTTGTCCAAGAGTCTCCATTCAGGTACGATGTCTTTATTGTCGTGCTGTTCTGCAGGTATGCGATGATGGCCTTGTTGCCTACCGTGGCGAGTGCCGGCGGGGTCGTCATCTTGGTCTTCTCGAGAACCGTATCGCGGGCGAGGTTCCTCCATGCCTTGCGGAAGTAAACCCTGCGGCAGACTTCATCGGCGCGGTGCCTGGAGTAGAACGACTGCGTCGGGTGAGCGGAGGTGCTGTCGCGGTAGTCGAGGCAGATGCTCACGGAATTTTCCGTGGAGCTGCGGATGAACGCCGAGTTGAATTCTGCGATGCTCGTGTCGAGGGAGCCGTCATGGTTGCCCTGGTAGTAGTTGTCGTCGACGTTGCTGAAGCTCCACCAGAAGTCCTGGTTGTTCTTGTCGCCGATGGTGCCAATCGAGGAGTGCTTGCCACCCCAGCTGGTGTCGTAGAAGTAGTAGGCTTCGCCGTTGTCGAAGGATTCGTCGCCGCTCCACATGTAGACCGTGTCGGCCGCGGTAATCACGCCCACGGGCGGCTGGCTGATGAAGTTGACCGCGGTCGTATCCTTGAATACGGCCTTCGTGCTGGCTTCTTCGGCGGAGACGACGCAGAACATGTCCTTGCCGCTGCTTGTAAACGAGGAATCGCGGTAGTCGTAGAAACTGGAACCGTTCGCGTAGTAGTCATATCGCGGGACGTCCTTTTCGAGCGACTTCTTTGTCTTCGCGTCGAAGCATTCCCATGAGAACCAGCTGATTCCCTGCCACACGTTGTTGACGCTGGCGTTGAGCTCGACGACGTTTCCGGCGGTGATGTAGACGACTTCGTCCTTCACCTGGATGGACGGGATTTCGGTCGAGAATATGACGTTCATCGTATCCATCGCGGTGTTGTCGTCGTCGTCGGTGACTCGGGCGACGCAGTAGAATGTGGCCACTGCGGCGGGTGCCTTCCATACGGTGTCGAACTGCGAGACCGTCTTCCAGTTCCTGTCGATATCGGAGGGCGAGCCGCAGCTCCATTCGCGCTTCGCGATGTAGCCGGGGTAGTCGGGGTAGTCGTAGGCGGTCGCGTTCAGCACGATGTTGTAGCCTTCACGGACAATCACGGATTCCGTGTTGACTATGACGGTGGGCGGCGCCTGGATGATGTTGATGATGGTCGTGTCGCGGGCCGTGTTGCCGTCGTCATCGGTGACGCGGATGATGCAGCGGTAGCCGTTCTGCGCGGTCGCGGGCATGACTGCGGAGTAGTTGGGAGAATTCGGGCTCGAGAAGGTGAAGCCGATGTTCTGGGCTCCCGCGGAACCGCAGCCCCATTCGTACAGTACAATTTGGCCGTAACGGTCGTTGGCGATGGCGTCGAGCCTGATGGTATCCTTCGGGGTGACGGTGTAGTTGCCGAGAACCTGCACGGTCGGCGGGTCCTGCAATACGGTGAACGTGGCGGTATCTGCCGCCTTGTTGCCGTCGTCATCGGTGACGCGGATGGCGCAGTACCATGTGCATGCCTCGGGCGGCATCGTGACGGTCGGCGTGGTGCCGTTGGAGAAGCTGGTCCAGTTGTTCTTCAGGTTGTTCTTGACGCTGTCGCAGGCGAGCTCGTAACCGACCAGCTGTCCCAGCGTGTCTATCGCTATGTAGCCGAGCCTTACCTGGTCCTTGATGGTGAGGGTCTGGCTCGCGATGTTCAGGGAGATGTAGGGGAGGTCCTGCAATACCTTGAACTGCACGGTGTCGCTTGCGAATTCGCCGTCATCGTCGGTCGCCTTCACGATGCACTTGTAGTTTTCGGTGGCGGTACCCGGCATCAGCACGGTGATGGGCTCGTTCGTGATGCTCTTCTTCGGCGTGTCGAATACGGTGTTGTTGTCGAAGGAGAACATGGTGCCGTTCGTGCAACCCCAGTCGAGTCGCTGGATGGTGCCGAACTTGTCGCTCGCATTCACGCGCAGGGTCACGGAGGAATTGATCTTGTGGCGGTTGTCCATGGATTCGGATGTCACCTGGATCGTGGGCGGGTCGGTGACCACGTTCACGAGGAGCGTATCCTTGCGCTTTTCGTTTGCGGCGTTGGTGATGGTCACGATGAACTTCTTCTGGCCGGCGGTAGTCCAGGAGATGTTTCCTTCCAGGTCGTTGCCAGTCGGGCACGGGGTGCCGTTGTCGCAGTTCCAGCTGAGCGTGTAAGACTTGTCGCTGGGGTCGGCGTTGTTGCCGTCCGCAAAGACGCTGTAGGGGAATACGTCGTTGATGGAAACGCTGGTGTCGTTGTTCGGCGATTCGAAGTAGACGACGGGGCCGTCGTCGAAGAAGCCGAAGCGCACCTTGTTCGTTACGATGTTGTCCTTCGTCTTCGCGACCATTTCGTAGAACGTGCCTGTCTCGAGGCCAGAGAAAAGGTTCTTCTCGATGGTGAGGGTCGCGATGCTGTCAATCGGGTTCACATCGGTCTTGAAGGTCTGCGCCTCTTCGATATTGGTTTCCCAGATCAGGGAGTCAGGCATCGGAATGGCGTTCTCGATCTTCGCGGTGAATGTGAGCGGCTGCGTGGCATTTGTCATCTTCGAGGTCTTGCCGTCGATGGTGAGCGTAATCAGCGACGCCTGCACGAAGAATTCCATCTTAGCGGTATCGGAGACGAGCCCCGCGCTGTCCCTGACGACCAGCTTGAATACGTGTTCGCCGTCGAGGAGATCGGTGTGGTTCCTGCTCCAGCTGTTGGTCGTGAAGTAGGAGGCTTCCACTTCTTCGCCGTCGAGCCATGCCGTAGCGGTGGCGACCTGCGAACCGAAGTCGTAGAGCTTGAAGTTGAACTGGAAGTCGCGCGTGTTCAGCGTGTCGACCTTGGTGAAGCTGATGACGGGCTTCTGGGTGTCCTTGAGGATCATCGTGTCGAGGAACAGCGTGTCGTCGGGGAACATCTGGCGGTTCTTGAGCGTGGCCGACGCGAACTTGTAGATGGAAGTATCCGTCGCCGTGATGGTGTAGATGCCCGGCTTGAGGTTGATGTCGTACATGCCCTTTTCGTTGGTGTGCGTGTAGAACCTGTTGCCGAGGGAGTCTTCTACGGTGATGCGGATGGTGTTGTGGCGGCCTGTCCAGCCCTGGTACTTCGCGTAGCCCCAGAAGTTGCCTTCGAGTTCTTCGAGGCTCTGTCCGCTGCCGCTGCCGAGGTAGAACTTCCACGGCCTTTCCTTGCCGTTTTCCTTAACGTGCTTCGCGTAGACGGTATCGTAGCCGTCGGTCACCCACACGTCCCAGTAGAGGATGCCCGCGAGGCCGGTGATGTTCTTGAGCGTGGAATCGGGCATTATCGTGATGATTTCGAAACTCTTCTCGATGATGTTCGATGCGATGAGGTTTTCTTCGGGGTCGGTGAAGATAGGCGGGTTACGACCGTCGGGGCTCTTCGCCATGCGGATGAAGTAGCGCAGAGAACCCGGATTGTCTTTGTCTTCGGCGCGGTAGTAGAGCGCCTGGCGCTTTTGGCTGTTGAGCGATGCGTTGTCGACCGGCTGCAGCATCTCGATTGTGGGCAGCTGGTTGAAGTGCAGGTACACGGTGTCGAGCGTCTCGTTGCCGTCGTCATCGATGACAGAGACGTAGATGGTCTGGTTGCCCAGGGAATCGATATAGTCCTCGTCGTAGGGGATGGTGAGGGAAAGGCTGTCGGAATCCTTGATTTTCTTCGTTTCCCATACCTTGGCGGTATCCTTGCCGTCGGCGTCCAGGTCGACTATCACCTTCTTGATGGTGCCGCAGGTGTCCAGTGCGAGTATGCCGAACGTAGCCGCCTTCTTGTGGCGCGCCTTGACGGTGTCACGCGGAACGTAGAGCACGGGAGGCGTGTCGATGACGCGGATGTACAGCGGGCGGCGGTGGATGCCCGCCGTGTCGATGGCGTTGTTGCCGTCGACTGCACGGAATATCGGGAAGTAGACGCCTTCTTTTTCATACGCCCAGCTCTGCACGGTCGTGTTGCCGCTGTTGATGACGGTGTCGGCGGACGCCTTCTTGTCTTTCTTGACCTTGGCCAGGGTCTCTTCGTCGGTCTTTTCGAGGATCCACTCGAAGCGGTAGATCTTTTCGGCGTAGAGCGGCAGGAATCCCATGAAGTAGATGGAATCGCCCACGGTCACGGTGATGGTGTCGGAGATTGAATCTGCCGGCAGATCGTGTGTCGCTATGGAGTCAGCGAACGCCTCGGAGTTTTCGAACGGATGCGTGTACGCGAAAACGATGGAATGGTTGTTTCTCAGCAGGGCGTTCTCCACGATGGACGATTCCCTGGAGCAGGCGAACAGCGCGATGAGGCACGCTATTCCAGAAATAATCAGACACGAGGTTCTTGTTCGCATAAAGAATCCTTTTTAAATACAAAACAACGGGGCGCCTTCTGGGAGCGTCCTATGAAATTAAATTTATCTTTTTAAAAGGAAAAAGCGAAATATTATGTTGCACTTTATATATTCCTTGTTGTAGTATACACCGTTTTCGAGGTATTTTATGGAAGAAATCCCCCTCTGGTACTGGCTATTGGTGTTTTTTGCCCTCGGCGCGTGCGTCGGGAGCTTCTACAACGTGATTGTGTACCGCATGCCCCGCGGGATTTCGCTCATCAACCCGCCGAGCCACTGCCCCCTGTGCAAGAAGCATATCCCCATCCGCTACAACCTGCCTATAGTCGGCTGGCTATGGCTGCGCGGGAAGAGCGCCTGCTGCAAGCAGCCCATCAGCGTGATTTACCCGATCGGGGAGGCCCTGTGCGGGCTCCTGGGCGTGCTGGCCCTGTTTTCGGCCGTGGCGGTGAATGCGGGCTCGGTTTCGGCGGGGCTGTTTACGGCTCCCGTCATGGAACCCGCGGTGTGGGCGTCGGCTTTCGCCATGTTCTGGCTTTTGCTCGGGGCCTATCCGGTCTGCGCGGTGGACTGCAAGTACAAATTGATTCCCGATTCCATTTCGGTCGGCGGTATTGTCGCGGGGCTCATGATTTCGATTGTTCCCGGCGGTATCACGCCGCTCCAGAGCCTGCTCGGCGCCGCTATTGCGGGGGGCGGGCTCTATTTGGTGGGCTGGTGCGCTACCAAGTTGCTCAAAAAGGATGCCATGGGGTTCGGTGACGTGAAACTCCTCGCGGGTTACGGAGCCCTGATGGGGCTGACCGGAGCGGTCGAGACGCTGATAGTCGCCGCGATCCTCGGGATAGTCGTGATGGTCCCCTACGGGAAGATTACCGCGAACAAGGGCGACGGCACCGGGCAGATTCCTTTCGGACCGTTCCTTGCGGTTGCGGCGCCGTTCATGTACCTTTGGGGTGCCGCGCTGTTCGATATTTATGTGAAGTTCGTGTTCGGCGAATAATCACGCTTCATTGACAGTCACCATCCGAATCCTGTATACTCGTCAATTTCTTTTGTGGTGACGGCGCCGTTTTTTTCCGAATAGTATTTCACGATTCCGACATGCTTTCCGTTTTTATATCCGACTTCAAGGTCCTTTTTGCCAGAATCATAATATTTGACTTGGTTCCCTTCCATCAAGCCGTTCTTGTAATGGTTGACGATATACTTCACTCCCGTCGGGAAATAGCGTTTGTCATAGCCGTTTCGAACTCCTTGTGAAAACTGGATTTCGCGGAACAGCTTTCCATCGGGGTAATAAACTTTAAGGAGCCGAACTTTTTTCGGCACGCGAATATCTTCGTCGGGAATTGGAATATTTATAACATAGATTCCCTTCTTTGCATTTTCTGGGATCAGCTCCTTTTCAGAAAATTCATAGACGGAATCGGGCCTGCAACCCATTTCTTGAATGAGTTTTTTCAACGACTGGATTTGATTGAACAGAATTGAATTCTTTTCTAGAATCAAGTCCTTTGAATTATGCGCCTCATCCGCATAGTACACAACAGTATCCGGGGTTGAACAATAATTAAAATGCCAGCCTCGTTCCATTAAATCTATATGTTTAGATTGCACAAAAATTCCACCACCAGCGCATCCGCATAAACCTGACAATTCATTCCATTCCGTCTTTTTCATTTTCTCGTACAGAGAATCGTCAATAGCCGCAAAAAGGGTTGCCATCGTCGAATCTTTATTCAAATCGACGGTGCTCAAATAAATGCCATCCTCACACGCCGCAGAGAGCGTGTATGCGCAAAAAAGGCAAATCAATGATTTTACATACATATTTATTAATCCACAGGAATCCCTTGTTAAAAGAGATTCCTGCACTTAATCTATAAAATATTTGGGTGAAAATTATTTCACGCTGACAGCTTTCTGCATGGTGCGAGATCCATCGCTGATCTGCAGGATGTAGATGCCGCGCGGCAGTCCTCTCATGCTGACGACGTTTCCGGCGCTTTCGCGCAGCAGTTTGCCTGTCGAACTGAAGAGCCGCATGCGAGTCTTGGGCGTAACCTCTAGACGGGGGTCTGCCTGCTTGCGGATGCCGATGGTCGAATCGGCCTTGACGAGGGTGAGTTCCACCTGGTCGAGGTTCGGGCCGTCGTTCCCACCGACAGTGGCAAACAGAATGTAGCTTGCGCCCTGCGGTAGCTTGATGTCGGCATCCTTTGTCACGTAGGTGGTCCAGTTTTCGGTCGCTGCGAATTCGATTTCCTGCGCGTCGCCTTCTTCCACATTGACGGAGAGGCTACGCGGGTTCTTGCTCCCGTTTGCGTACGTCATGGTAAGCTTGTATTCGCCCGCCACGTCGGCATAGACGGGGACCTTGACAGTCGACGTTCCGGTACCGAAGTTGATGTAGCCCGTGCCCGCGAAGCCCGCGTTGGTGCTCTCGTTGACGGCGTTCTCGATGATTCCGGTTTCGGCCTGGAATACCGTGGTGCCCTTCGCTTCGAAACTAGGGGTCAGTCCGATATCGCATTCCGCTATAATTTCGAGCGTGGCGCTACTCCCGTCGAGGCCCAAACCTGCGATGTTTTTTCCGCTTCCGGCGTCAAAAGTCCAGCCCGCGAATTCCCAGCCCGCAAACGGCTGCGCGGTGAAGGTCGCCTTCTTGCCTTCCATGACCTTGTCGCCGGCGATGTTAGAAATGACGGTTCCACCGATGGCTTCGCCGATGGTCACTTTGTAATAAGTCGCGTTCGCTTCGAGAGTCGTGACTTCGTTGGAACTGGCCCCGAGGCCGCCCATGCTGTTTGCCGCACGTACGGTGATCTTGGAACCGGTCGCGATGCCATCGAGCGGGAAGGAGGGCGTAATCACGTTCGCCTTGTACTTGCCGTTCATGAACACCACCCAGGCGCGGGCGTTGTCGTCGTTCGCCCAGACGATTTCGGCACCCTGCTGTTCGATTTTCGGGGCGGAAACCTGCGCCGTCAACTTGGTCGGATCCCAGTTGTCACTGCCCTTGAGGACAT